>JASHQZ010000218.1 GCA_030038835.1 candidate division FCPU426 bacterium | reverse complement strand
ATATGGGCGATGACGTCCTGTGTGTGATCCACCCATCCGTCGCTGTCCAACATGCGGTTGATGCTCAGGTAGGAAAGGGTGCTGATGCCCAGGATCACGGCGGCCAGCACCCCGAAACCCAGGAAAAGCTTGTTCTTAAGGGATATGTCCATGGCGGTTCCGCTGGTAGTTATTTTTCCTTGGCCACCACGGCGGTGCCGTAGCAAAGCACCTCAGTGATGCCCTGCATGATCTCGGTTGCGTCGTAGCGCACGCCCACGACCGCGTTGGCCCCCAGCTTCTCGGCGTGGTCCATCATCATCTCAAAGGCCTCCTCGCGCGCCTTCTCGCAAAGGCTGGTGAAGATGGTGATATTGCCCCCGAAGATGGCCTGGATGCCCGCGCCGAAGTTGCCGATCACCGAGCGGGACCTCACCGTGATGCCCCGCACCAGCCCCAGGTTTTTGGCCACTTGGTAGCCTTCCAGCTCGAAGGTGGTTGTCGTCATTTCGTGTTTCATGGAACACTCCTTAAAAAAACAGGGATGGGACATGATTATACGGGCTTCCCGGGCCAAGCGAAGCAAAACCCAAAGCTGCGGGCCGATTTAACCCGAAAGGCTCTTAGAGAGTCTAAAAAACCTAATTTAACCACCAAGATCACCATGCCGACCTTCCATAAAGCATTTAATGAGGTCGGTATAGTACCGATTTCTTTAACTCCTTGATGGTGAATAGGCACAAGCTCACCAAGAAAGGTATAAAAATCCGTGATTTGTTTAGATTTTAAAAGGGAACTATGCACTTGGCGTCAGTTCGCAGTTGATTTGACGTCTATCCCCCCTCTCCCCCAAGGGGCGAGGGTTTTTGGAAACTGACGCCAAGTACATAGTTCCGTTTTAAAATATTATCCATTCGTTGTTCTGGGTAAGCTTGGTGACCTTGGTGGTTCAAATTGTCTTTGTTTTGATTTTTTGTTAGGGGTTCTTAGGGGTTTGTTTTCTTATCCAAATCGTCAAGGTTTTGCGTGGCGGAAGTAAGGTTCAGGGGCGCCCGAAGGGCCTTTTGGAAGCATTCCCGGGCCTCGGTGGCGCGTCCCATCCGGGCCAGGAGCATCCCCTTGTCGTTATAAAACGGGGCCAGGGGATACCCCTTTTGAAGGCCCTGGTTGAGGGCTTCCAGCATTCCGGAAGGATTGTTGGCCGCAGCCTGGCGCACATAAGCCTTTTCCCAGTAACAGGACTGGAGGAAAGGGTCCGGGCCCAAGCCGGCATAGGCCTGGTGAAGCGGGATCAGCGCGGAATTTTGGTCGGAGGTCTTGCCGGGCAGGATGCAGGCATTGTCCAGGATCCCGGCGGTCACGGGCTTGAGAGCTTCATCAGCCTTCATCCAATCCAAAAGCCGGGCACGGGTGGAATCGGCCACCGGCAGGACAGCCATGGCCAGTCCGCCCGTGTTCGAGGGATAGAGCTTCCCCAGCCAGTACCAATGGGCCTGGGGGAAGTCTTTGGAAAGGAAGGGCTTGTAGTTGGGGTCCAGGAGCAGCGCCACCCATTGGACATTCTCCAGGGGGATGTGGGGGTTGTGGGCCGCGTCAAAGGCATAGCAGGCCAGGGAGAGGGTACCGTCACCGGTTTGGCACCAAAGGTCCGAAAGCACCGCGCCGGATCCTTGTTGGCGGCTCAGGGGCTCCAGGACCTGGTAGGCCCGGTAGAACTCAGGGGATTTAAAAAGGTACCAGTTGCCGTTGGGGACGCCCCAAAGCCGGTGATAGGGGCCCCAAAGGTGATAAAGGTTCAGCCCGGCGGAAAGGAACAGGATCCAGGCGGCCGCGAAAATTTTTTTGCGGGAAAGGGGGGGCGGGGCCAAGGCCAGCCATCCCAGGACCGCCAGGAAAAGGAGTAGGGGAAGCGCCTGCAGCATCCGGAAAGGATCGTAGCGCAGGGAAATGAGGCCGGGCGCCAGGAGCAAGGCCGTTGAGGCCGCCACCCACTTGGCCCAGGGGCTTTTCCAGTTGCGCCGGCATTCCACCAACCCGCAAAGGATAAGGGCCCCTTCCAAGGGATTCAAAAAGCCACCCCAAACCGGGCCGTAATTAAAGGGCCTACCGGGGTCGGCGAAAACCGCCTTCAGATTCAGCCATCCATCCCGCCAGGAGGCCCCACCGGTTCCTCCGCTCCTGAAAGCCAAAATATCGAGGATATATTGCCCGTAATGTCCGCGGATGGCAGCGGCCATAAAAAGGGCCCCAAAAAAGAATGCCCCCGCGGAAAACCAGAGGAAATCCGGCCGGAATCGCTTTTTTCCATTACCGGCCGTGGCTCCGTAAACCGCCAAGGCCACCACGGCCAGGACCACGGGCCAACTGATGGCCACGAAAAGCCCGGCTCCGGCCACAAGGCCCAGAAGAGCGGCTTGAAAGGGGCCCTTAGGCGATCCGGCGTCCCTTAAAAAGGCCATTAGGGCCCAGAAGGCCAGCATTTCCCAAAAGAACAATAACCCCAAGTAAATACAAAACCGGCCCGTATAGAGGTGCCAAAAACTGAACGCCAGCAAAATGAGAAAGACCATGGAGAAAAGGGGCGAAAAGCGGGCCCGCAGCGCGAAATAACAAAACCCTACCGAGCCCACGGCCAGCAAGGCCGGGAATAGCCAAAGGGCAAACAAGGATGGTTGGAGAAACTTGAAGAAAAGGGCCAACAACCAGAAGAAGGCGGGCGGCACCTGGGAAAAGGGGTAGAACAAGCGCCAGCGGCCCTCATCCAGAAGCTCGGTGGCGTAAAAGGAGGCCGCGCCCTCGTCCACCACCGGCCAGGCGGATAGGGTGGTGAGGTCTTTAAGCCGCAGAAATGAGGCCACGACGAGAAGGAGCAAGAAAGGCCAGGCGGGAAACGCCGGGTTGTTTTCCTGTTGAAAGGGTTCGGTGGAGGATGATGCGGGGGAAACTTTCCAAAAGGCCAATGCGATGGGGAGGGCCAATCCCAGGAGGCCGACAATCCAATTCCAGGCGGGCTCTAAATGGAAATAGGAAAGCAGGCCAAGGGAAACGGCCGTCACCACAAAGTAAAGCCAGGGGTTGTATATCATTTCATGCGCAATTATGTATTCGGGCCAAAGGCTGATGCTGCGTCAGTTTGAACTAAGCCGTGCAGCCAAAATTTTTCGTTTTTTGTCGTTGAAATATCCCATGGCTTACCTCAGGGAATTATTGAAGTTGTTCTATTCCATTCAAGCCAGCATATTTCACGGCGGGATCTTCACTCAGCTCCTCTATCGCTTGTCTTTCTGTTTTGCCATTCGTTAATCTAATTTCATAAAATTTTATTTCTAATTTTTTAAGGTCATAAAATACAACTTTTCCATAGGAAGCCATTTTTTTCCTGATTCGAATTTCTTCAGATTTTGTAATGCCGTCAATTGTGTCGACTAATATTTCATTTTCCACATAATCAATTCCCCTTTTAAGGTGATCCCAATCCGGTGTGGGATAACCTTTAATTTGTTTTCCTACCATATAGTTTTCAATTGTTTTACCTGAGGGTATCGGCGTTGATGAAGGATTTGCGCCACGAGCGAACCCACCAAGGAGTAATAAAAAAAGCATGGTCGAAAGGTTTTTGGTAATAATCCTGACCCGTTTTCTGACTTGAAGGAATTCATTTTTAAATTTAGTCATAATTCATATCGCCCTTTGAAAACTTAGTTTTCTAGTTGGGCCATAATACCGGCTTTCATGTTTGATCAACCAATCAAACAAACTTCTCACCAAAGCAAACGAACTTCTTTGTAGGGTTTAAAAACCGAGTCCGCACTCACGAGGGTCATCCCTTCCCATTTAGCCTGGGCGAGAAGGAGCCTGTCAAAGGGATCGCCATGATGTCGTGGAAGTTCTTGGACCTCGACCGCGTGCCGCCACTCCACCGGCAAGGGAAGAAATCCCCCTTCCCAGCAGTCTTGTATAAATGACCCTAAAGGTTTGGGTAATTCCAGCTTTCCTTTGGAGGCTTTGATGGCCATTTCCCAAACGCTGGCGGTGCTGATGTAGAGTTCTGCACGTGGTTGCTTAAAGGCGTCCCGGACTTTGGCGCCGACTCTGTTGTCGCCAGCCAAAAACCATAATACGGTGTGGGTGTCGAGAAGAAACTTCAAAGGGTATATTCCTTGAAGTCATCCAAAGGAGCGTTAAAGTCATCCGAAATCCGGATTTGACCTTTTAAGCTGCCGAAAAGAGGTTTTTTCTTCCGGCTTCCCACCGGACGCAATTCGGCCAAAGGTTTTCCGCGGCGGGTAATAACATAGACCTGCCCCCGCACCACTTTTTTCAGGAGTTCGGAAAGATGGGTTTTGGCGTCAAAAGCGCCGATTTGAAGAGTTTTCATAATAAACCAGTTTAACAAACCAGTTGCGATTGTCAAGGCGGCCTTAAATCTGGATGATCTTGTTCTTCCGGTCCAAATAGTCCTTCAAGACGTACTGCGTCAGCTTGTCCGGGGCGGGGTAGATGAGGCGGCCCTTGTTGATTCGGTGCATTTTCTCCAAAAATTCTCCCTCGCCGAAGTAGCCCGTGTCGAAATCGTTGCCCATCATGAAGGTGTTGATGGTGATGTTCTCGTCGGTCACGGCCTTCACTTCCCGCAAGGTGCGCTGGTAGGTGCGCTCGTTGGGCGGGTAGGTGAGGTAGAGGTAGGAACCCTCGTAAAAGGCCGTGGGCGCGCCATCGGTGATCAGCAAGATGCTGCGGTTCTTGGTGTCCGAGTTGGCCAGGAGCACGCGGGAAAGCTCCAGCCCCTTCTGCAAATTCGTGAAGTGCTCGGGGATCATGGACCGGCTCCGGTCGTCTATTTCCTTGGAGAAATCCACCCGCATATTGACCGCCCCACCCATGATGGAAACGGGTTTGGGAGCCAGCTCCGGGATGGCGCCGACGGGCACCTGCCTGGCGAAGGTGGAAAAGCACACGAAATAAAGCTTGTCCTCGGGATATTCGGCGCGGATGAGGGCGTCCAGGGCCAGGGCCAGTTTCTTGGCGTTGTAAAAACGGCCGTAGCGGGACATGGAACCCGACTGGTCGATGAGCATGACGATGGCGGAGGAAGCCGCGCCCTTGGTCTGGTGCACCATGAAGTCCCGGCTGTCGATTTGGATGCGGCCGTCCCGGATCCCCTCGGGGGTCCCCACCTGCCGGATGGCGGAGTTCAAGAGGCTGGAAGGAAGGTCCAGGTTGGTGAGGGAATCGCCGAATTCGTAGGGCTTGGTCACCGTCATTTCCACGTTGCCGTCGCCCGTGTAGGTGGCGTGGTGGCGGCCCAGGCCGTCGGTGAACAGGCGGGAGAAGACCTCCTTCAGGGCCTTCTCGCCGATCTTGCGGGCGGCGCCGGGCGTGATCTTGTAGATGCCGGAGTCCTCGTCGTAATCCACCTCGCCCGTGGACTTCAGGGCTTCGGTGAACTGTTGCCGCAGCTCGTCGCGCTTGGCGATAAGGGCCTCGGCCGCCTCCTTGCCCAGGATCTCCTGGAGCGTCTCCACTTCCATGTTGAAAAGGTCACCGTATTCCAGGGCGTCCTTCAACTGTTGCTCCAGGGCTTCCAGGGCCTCCAGCCTTTCCTTCAGGCGCTCGGCCTCGGAGGGGGTCGGCGTCTTGGGGCCCGTGAAGTCGTGGCGGTTGTAAAGGTCGCCGAGGGAATTCATCCGCTGGATGAAGTAGTTCAAATCCTGAAGGAGCTGACGGGCCTCATCGGCGGCATTGTTTCTCAAACGGGATAGCTGCCAGTCGAGATTGTAAAGGTTGGAAGGGTTACGGCCCTCCAGGGCCTCCTTCACCTTGCGGGACAAATCCTTGTCCTTCAGCCTCGAGGCCAGTTGTTCCAGCTCCGTGCTCTTGCGGCGGATTTCCTGTTCCAGGTCGTTCAAGAGCTTGTCCAGGCGGTAACCCTCGAGAACCTCCTTCTTACGCTTCTCCAGTTCGTCCAGGTAGCCCTGGATCAAATCCTCCAGGCCGCTGGTCTTGAGGAACTGGTTGTAGGGAATGCCCTTCTCCTGAAGGTGCCTGAGGGCCTCGTCGAAGGTGACGTGGTACTGCATCATCAGCTCCTTCACCGCGTTGACCAGGTCCTCCAGGGTGAAGGGGGGCTTCTCGGGCTCGCGCCACTGGGAATAATCGTGGGTGATCATGACAACCCCAAACCCATTTGAACCACCAAGGCACCAAGGCACCAAGAACTGCAAAAGATAAGATGAATCTTGGACTGTTTAACCATTTTTACGTCTTTCTTGGTGACTTGGTGTCTTGGTGGTTAACCCTTCTTTTTGGGTGTGCCGGAGGTCTGGTAGTCCATCATCTCGCCCACCTTGGTGCGGGAAAGGCGGCCCGACAGGTGCAGGCCCTCCAGCACGAATTCCACGCAGGAGGCCTGGTAGGCCTCCCCGTTCTTGCCGGTCAGCTGGTGCACGGGCTCCCAAATCTCCGGCAGCCGGGAGATCACGTTTTTATAATCGGAAGAGGGCGTCAGTTCGGAAATCCTCACGTGTTTTTCCCCGCTCATGTCGGGGGAGGAGAGTTCCAAATGCCCTTTTTCCATGGTTTCCTTGAAGATTTGGGCCACGGCCTTGTCCATGATCTTGCCGAAGACCTGGAACTCGGTGACGGTTTCCTCGCGGAAGGGATCCAGTTCGATCTTGCCCGCCGAGGAGGTGTAGAGGTAGTTCAGGTCCGACATGCGGGGTACGGCCTCGGCCTCGCCCAGGATGACCGCGCGGCGCCTGGCGTTGGCCACCATGGTCTCGTAGTTGGCGATGGAAAGCCGGGCCGAGACGCCGGATTTCTGGTTCACGTAGGGGCTCTTGCGGGCCTCCATGGTGATCTGCTCGATGATGTCGGTCATGAAGTCCGGAACGGTCAGCTTGACCTCGCCGCCGGAGGGCACGCTGGCCTCCTGGTGGATGA
>JASHQZ010000217.1 GCA_030038835.1 candidate division FCPU426 bacterium | reverse complement strand
CCGGCTTTTAAACCCTGGCGTTTTTTGAGTTCCCGGCCTTGACGCCGGATCAAACCCGGCGAGGCGCCTCCGTTTTTCCCGGACCGATCCCCGGCAAAAACAAGGGATCCGCTCCGCAACCGCTCCACCCAAAAACCGCCATTAATTGTTGGGCGCCCCCGCGTTGACCCAGGCGGTGAATTCATTGATGTCGGCTTGGCTCAAGGCAGTCTCCTCATAGGGCATTTGATCGGGGCAGCTGCCGTTGAGTTTTTGGATGATCAGGCTGGTGTCGGCGCTTCCGGCGACCACATAATCCGCGATGCCGCAACTATTGCTCGAATTGGCCGCAACGCCGACCCACTCACTGTAAAGCTGGGGCGCCGAGGGGGCAGTGCTGCCAAGGTTCATGTAGCTCGCACCCTCACCACCGCTGAGGTGGCAGCTGAAGCAGTTGCCGGTGGAACTGTTAATGATCGGGTACAACGCATTGGCAAAGGACGGTGGGGTGGCGGTCGGGGTGCAGGTTTCGCCGGGGAAACCACAGGGCGTGGGTGTGGAACTGGGGGTGGAAGTAGCCGTGGGCGTGGCGGTAACCGTCGGGGTGTTGGTGATGGTATAGGTGGCGGTCACGGTGGGGGTGTTGGTGATGGTGGCCGTGGCCGTGAAAGTGCCCGTATGGGTGGGAGTCGCGGTGGGCCCGGTGGGCGTGGGGGTGGCCGTGAAGGTGTTGGTATTGGTGACGCCGGGGGAAGTGGGGGTGTAACTATTGCTGGGGCAACCGGTTAAAAACGCAGAACCAGCGGCCGTAAGCAGTATTAAGCCGGCGAATGAATAGGCCTTCTTCATGAAAATCCTCCCTGTTCCCTTAAGAGGTGGGTGCGTTGATAAATACAGGGGTCGCCTGAAAAGGTTACAGGACGGTGGAAGGATTACGGAAAGCGGTTTACTGGGGGATTAATGGGGCAAGGGATCCAGGATGGCGGATAGGACTTCTTCCCGGCCGGTGAAATCGCTGAAAGCGAAATCTGGTTTCTCGGCTTGCAGTTGTTCCAGCGTGAAAGGCCCGGTGGCCACCGCGAGGGTGCGCACGTGAAGGTGCCTTCCGCAATGGATGTCGTTGGGCGTGTCCCCGATGATGACGATTTCTTTCGCGGTGAAATGATGCCCCTTATGGCGTTTAGCCGCGTCCACGGCCCTTTGGGGAAGGTCCGACCGTTGCCTTGCGTTCTCCCCAAAGGCCCCGAAACCGAAGTAGCCGTTCAAGCCGTGCACGCCCAGCTTGATCCGGGCGCCCTCCTCGAAGTTGCCGGTTAAGAGGCCCAAAAGGACGTCCGGGTGCCGGTGCAGTTCCTCCAACAGTTCCTTCACGCCCGGCTTGAGGGTCACATAACCGGGGTTCCCCTCCACCACTTCCCTCAGGAGAGCCAGGTATTTGGCCTTGATCTTGGGGAGGACCTGTCCGATTCGGTCTTCCGGAACGCCATTCTGGCCGAGGATCTCATAGACAATCTGGGTGTCGGTCTTGCCGCCGGGGCGGTATTGGCTGGTATCGATGGGGCGCGGCTCGCCCTCCGCGGCGAAGGCCTGCTCCATGGCGTCCTTGAAGGGGTTTTCCCAGGCCTTGCGGACCGTCGTGAGAAGGGTGCCATCGATGTCGAAGAGAACCAAACGGGAGGGAACCATTTTAAAACCTGTCATTGCGAGGAGTAGTCCCCGAATAGGGGACCGGTAACGACGAAGCAACCCCAGTTTATATAACGGTTTTGCTAAAAGCAAAACCAACAAACCATTGTTGGCTGGATTTTTTAATCTGAGGTTGCTTCGTCGCAACCTTCGCTCCTCGCAATGACCGCGATTAAGTTTTATTTTAGGATCGTTCCATCGGTGAAAACAATCATGCGGGGGTACCAAGTTTGCTTGATCTGGTCCAGCTTGGCCTTCTTGAGCTTGTCGAAGGCGTCGGGGGTAAGGCGGTCCGTGGGCACGTCCCAGTTGACCCCGATGACCTGGCCCGGCGGGATGGCGTCGGTGGATTCAATGTAAATATCGGCGATCTCCTCCCCGAAGAGGGTCGTAAACCGGAGGATGCCCCTGACGCCGTGGATTTCCTGCCCCGTCTTGTTCTTCAGTTCACACTTGAGGGTGATCTTCTGGGATTTGGAGTCAAAGAGGCCGCTCACGTCCGAAATGACGTCCGTGCTTTTCTCATAAACCCAAAAGCGCAGGGCCTTTTGCATCACCGCAAGGTTAGGGGAAACGGAAGTTGCGGAGGTTGTTTGGGCGGGAACGGGTACGGTAGTAAAGGTCAACAAGAACGTCACAAGGGCTATGGATTTTTCCATGTCTTGCCTCGCTAAAAGCCATCCGATGAACCCGAGGGCCATGAGCCTGCCGAATGGCTGAGACCTGACACCTAAGCCTGCCGTTAAATCACTCGTTGGTACTCGTTCAAGTCCTTCTTCCACACCACCACGCCGCAGAAGCGGTCGCCTTCGGGGCACTTGGGAAGCGTCCCCGCGAAGGCCCTGAGGGAACAGGGCGGCAGCAGCCATTTGCCGATGCGGGGGTGGACCTCCCGGACCTGCTTGGCCTCATCCACCGAGGCCTGCCAGATTTCCTCCTGGGCGTTGTAGCAAAGCCGCATGGCGTGCTTGTGGTGAAGGTTGAGGAGGTCCGCCGATTCGGTGAAGCGCACGGCCGTCGCGTTGGGCAGCAGGTAGGAGGCGAACTCGTCCGAAACGCCCATTTCCCGCAGCTTGCCGATGGCCTCCCAACTGCGCTCCATGACCTGGGCAAAACGCCGCTCCAGGGCCTTGTCCTGCTTCAAGAGCACGGGAACGATATAGTCGGGCTCGTCCAGGGTGAGGGCGTGAAGGATGGGCCGGGAGGCGGGCGTCATGCGGTGCCGTTGGTCCTGGGA
>JASHQZ010000216.1 GCA_030038835.1 candidate division FCPU426 bacterium | reverse complement strand
TTGGGTGGACCAGGATTTGGCCCAAAAGGTCCTTCGCGACTTGGCGGGTGGGGCGGGAATAAAAGGATTGGGATAGGATCATCGAAGCTCTCGAAGGGACGGTCTTATCCAGAACCAACCCGGTGTTTAACCTCGGGTAATATTCACCCTCGGAATTTTTAGTTTTGAATTCTTAATTTTAAATTGTTGAGGGTTTTTAATCCCCGATTAAAAACCATTCCACAATTTAACATTCAAAATTCATAATTCTGAATTGGTTTCAACCCAGCTTTGATTTGACGAGGGCTGAAACCTTCGACATATCGGCCCGGCCCTTGACCTTGGGCGTAAGGACGCCCATCACCTTGCCCATGTCCTTGGGCCCGGCCGCGCCGGTTGACTTGACGGCTTCCTCCACAAGCTGGGCCAGTTCCTCGTCGCCCAGGCCGGCGGGCAGGTATTTCTCGATCAGGGACAGTTCGGCCTTTTCCTTGGCCGCCATGTCCGCCCGGCCGCCCTTCTCGAACCCCTCGATGGATTCCTTGCGCTGTTTGGCCTGCTTGGAAAGAACCTCGACGACTTCCTCGTCCTTGATCTCGCGCTTCAGGTCCACTTCCTTGTATTTCAAGGCGGACTTCAGCATGCGAAGGGCCGAAGTGGCCGCTTCGTCCTTGGACTTCATGGCCGCGATCATATCGGCGTTGATCTTATCGAACAAGGGAGATGCGCTCATCGTTCCTCCAGGAGTTCAAAAGGGTGGAAAGGGGGCGTAAACAAAAGAAGCCCGCGTCTTGAAGGAGCGGGCCTCGAATGGTCCAAGCTTATTCGCGGCTGAACTTCATCTGGCGGCGGCGCGCCTTTTTGCGGGCGGCGGCTTCACGCTTCTTGCGGCGCTCGCTGGGCTTCTCGTAGAACTCGCGTTTCTTCATTTCCGAGATGAGCCCCGAATTCTGGACGACCTTCTTGAAACGCTTGAGGGCGTTCTCAATCGGCTCGTTTTCTTCCAATCGGACTTCGACCACTGTGGTCACTCTCCCCTCTATGGGTGGAATAGGAAACCCTTGGGCCTAACGGCTTCAGGGAGGAGGAGTTTAATGCTTGGGATGGGCGGCCGTCAAGCGATGAACCCGCCCATAGTCGACGGTCGGCGGTCGGCGGAAAATCAAAAAAACCGTCAAAAAACCACTTTATACAGTGGGCCCGGCGTTATTTACCTCAAGGACCAAGTTGTCCTCCACAGTCGGCTGCCGACTGTGGAGGACAACTTTGAGCTGATTTCAACCCGGGGGCCATGCCATAAACCGGCCGCCCAAGAGGTGCAGGTGCAGGTGGTACACGGTCTGGCCGCCGTTGTCGCCGTGGTTGATGACCAGCCGGTACCCATCCCGGAGGTTCAACTGCTTGGCCACCTGGACGGCCCGTTCCGCCAAGAGCGAGACCATGGGGTTTCCGGAAGGCACCTCCTCGACGCTTTCCACATGCTCCTTGGGGATCAACAGCACGTGGGTGGGGGCGGCGGGATGGATGTCGGTGAAGGCCAGGAACTTTTCGTCCTCGTAAACCTTGTGGGAGGGTATCTCCCCCTTTGTGATCTTGCAGAAAACGCAGTGGTCGCTCATGCCGACCCTCCTTGCTTAAATTCCGGGCTGGAAACAGCGAGGAAAATGGGGGTCGGCATGGCGCCGATTCCGATATTTCCTTTCTTGAATCGAAAATCGGCGCATGGACCCTCCTCAACGGTAAAGATAAGCCGCCATGTCCTCCGGCAGGTAACCCGCCACTATTTTATATTTTCCCCCCGACCAGAGCGTCACTTTTTGTTCCAACTCCAGCGGATCGGCGTAAAAAAGGTCCTGGTCCATCCAACCGGGTTCCTTCTTGAGCATCGTAAAAGCCATGCCCCTGCGGGCAGAGGCGAAAGCCCGTCCCACCATGCTTTCGATCCAGGCCCAGTTGTCCTTGACCTTGTGGTTGAAGACGCCGTTCACGAAAACATAGTCCCATTTTTCGTCGGGAGGGTTCCGGAGGATGTCGCGTTCCTCAAAGCGGGCTTCGGGGAACCGGGCGCGGGCGCCCCGGACCATGAAGTCCAGGATGTCGATTCCCGTGTACTGCCCCCGCCACCCCTGCCCCTTCAGGTATCCGTAGAGGCAGCCTAATCCGCAGCCCAAGTCGAGGAGGCTCTGGTCCTGCAGGTCGCCGATTGCGGCCAGCGCCTGGAACCTTAGTTCCTGGTTCCGCCTCGACCTCCAACCCGCCTTGTTTTCCGGAAGGTCGTATTTCCAGGAGCGGACCAGGTAGAAAAAGCGGATGTAAAGTTTGTCATAAAAGGAGAGGGGGCCGGCCAAGGCTTAAACCCACTGGGCCCAAGCGGCGCCGCGCCGGATGCCGGTGACCTTGACGCGGGCTTCCCGCCCAAGCCAGCCTTCCCTTTCCGGGAAAACCATCCGCAAGCCCTCCTCGCTCAAGCCGGCCTGCAGGCTCTTTTCATTCCGTTCCACGACAACGCTGTATTCCTTTCCCAGGGCCCTTTGGGCCGAACGGGCAAGGCATTCCCCCTTCAAATCCAGTAGCCGGTTCATGCGTTCCCGGATCACGGCGGGGGGAACCTTGGGGGGCATCTTTTCCCCCGGCGTGCCGGGGCGGTCCGAATAAGGGAAAGGATGAAAATCCACGAAGCCGAACTCGCGGATGCGCTCCAGCGTGTTCCCGAACGCCTCAGCGGTTTCGCCCGGGAAGCCCGCGATGAGGTCCGAGGTAATCCCCACCTCCGGGGCCGATTCCCGGACCTTCTCCACCGTAGCGCGGTAATGATCCAAGCTGTAGGGCCGCCGCATGGCCCGCAAAACCCCTTCGTCCCCGCTTTGAAGGGGCAGATGGAGATGGGCGCAAAGGCCGGATTTCGACTTCCAAAGGGGCAGCAGGGCGTCCTCGAAGTCCGCCACCGCGTAGGAGGATAATCGCACGCGCTGAATGCCGGACAAGCCCAGGAGTTTTTCAACCACCGGGGCCAGTCGGGGTTCGCCCGCCTTGAGGCCCCAATCCCGGCCGTAGGAGGAAAGCTGGATTCCGGCCAATACCAATTCCCTGACGCCGTTTCGGGCCAGGCGCTTCGCCTCCTCGACGATCTCCGGCACCGGACGCGAAACCATTTCACCCCGGACCCTGGGAATCAGGCAGAAGGAGCAGCCGAAATTGCAGCCCTCCTGCACCTTGAGGGTGGCCCTTTGGTGGCCGTCAAAGCGGGAGATGCCGCCGATCCAGGGGGAAAGGGGAAAAGCGGTGGGTGAAGGGGGACGGCCCGATAAGCCTTGCCCATCCGGGTAAGACTGGAATATTTTTCTTAAGAGCTGCGACTTTTCGGTATTTCCCACCACCAAATCCACGCCCGGAAGGGCCGCCGTTTCCTCCGGACGGTCCTGGGCCAGGCAGCCCGTGACCACCACGAAGGAATCGGGGTTCTTCTTTTTAGCCCGGCGCACCAGCATCCGGCCCTCCGCGTCGGCCGCGGCGGTCACGGTGCAGGTGTTGATGACATAGATGTCCGCGGGCTCCCCGAAGGGGACGGTTTGCAGGCAAGCTCTTTCGGCCTGTTCCTTTAGGGCCTGGCCGTCGTATTGGTTGACGCGGCAGCCAAGGGTCGTGAAAGCAATGCGCGGCGCGTTTTGGGTTTTTGCTTGTTGGGGGATCAGATGGGCACTCCATTAATTATGAATTTTGAATGTTGAGTTTCAAATTAAGGTAACTTTTCGGTTTTTATTTCAAACCGAAAAGTTGTCCTAAACCCAGGACTCAAAACTCAGAACTCGAAACTTTTTTTTGAACGGCAACTCCGATGTCGAAGGGCACAAAGGCCTCGATGCGGAAGGAGTTGGCCCAATAACTGTCGATCCAGTGGGACCGCAGCTCAAAATCAAAGGTAACGCCGTTCTCGATCTCCAGGAACCGGCGGACCCCCAGTTCCTCATAGGTCCGGAAGGCTTCGTAATAAATCCCGTTCGTTCCCAGGGAATTATAGTTCGGGTCCCCTTCCTCCGACATGTAGTTCCAGCCGAACCAGGAAATGCCGAAAAGCTGCCACCCGTCGAAAGGTGAGACCACGGCCTTGGTATAAATCCCCTCGCCGTAGATGGGCCCCGGATAGTCGGGGCGGTTGGTATCCTTGCTTCCCAGGCCCAGCACCTCCAGGGAACTGGGGCCCAGGACCGGCAGGGCGGGCTTGTAGGCCAAGCCCAGGCCCGCCGCCAGGTTGTTGCGCACGACACCCGGGTATTGGGCTCCGCCCACGTGGTAGCCGTGGCACTGGCCTTCCACGAGGAGGTCGGAAACCAGCGGCAGCTGCCCCGACCCGCCGTAGTCGAAGATTTCCCGGTCCGCGGCCGTCAGCAGTTGCTGCCAGTCGAGGAACGAGTCCAAATGGAGGAAGTCGTCCTTTTGCACCCACTCCAGGC
>JASHQZ010000215.1 GCA_030038835.1 candidate division FCPU426 bacterium | reverse complement strand
ACGGTTTTCTTGGCGTCCACGGAGCGGAGCACTGAAAGTTGTTCGGCCGTTCCCTTGGGAAATAAGTCCGAAAACTGGTCCAATTCCCCATCCGTCAGGTCCTGGAGTCTCTTTCCTTTTTCAAGGCAGTAGTGCACTACTCTTCCCACAATCTCATGGGCCAAGCGGAAAGGCACGTCTTTCTTCACCAAAACGTCGGCCAGGTCCGTGGCTAACAAGGTCAGGTCTTCGTCCGCCGCCTGTCCCATCCGCTCCCGGCGGAATTTCAAGGTGAACAGGAAGCCCGCCATGGTCTTGAGGGATGCCGTTACGGTATCCGCCGAGTCGAAGACAAAATGTTTGTCCTCCTGTAGGTCGCGGTTGTAAGCCAGGGGCAAACCTTTCAGCACCGTCAAAAGCCCGATTAAGTTGGCGAAAACACGGCCGGACTTTCCCCGCACCAGCTCCGCCACGTCCGGGTTCTTCTTTTGCGGCATGAGGCTGGATCCGGTGGCAAAGGCGTCGTCCATCTCAATAAAACCGAATTCACTGCTGGCCCAAAGGATCAAATCCTCGCAGAGCCGCGAGAGGTGCATTTGGGTGACGGCCGCCGCCGAGAGGAAATCCACGTAAACATCCCGGTCGGACACCGCGTCCAGGCTGTTTTCCAGGACCGACTTGAGGCCGAGCTTTTTAGCCGTTAAATTCCGGTCCAAGGGATGATTGGTTCCCGCCAGGGCGCCCGACCCCAAAGGCAAGGCGTTGGCCCTGTCCCAAGCCGAAAGGAACCGGTCCATGTCCCGGGTGAACATGAAGGCATAAGCCGAAAGATGGTGGCCGAGGGTGATAGGCATGGCCCTTTGGAGATGGGTGTAACCTGGCATGAGGGTTTCTTTTTCCCGCAAGGCCAACTGGGCCAGGATGCCGACAAAATGGCTTCCCGCCTCCACCGTTTCCTGGATGGCATGGCGCAGGTAAAGCCGCAAGTCGGTGGCCACCTGGTCGTTCCGCGAGCGCCCGGTATGGAGCTTTCCGCCCAACGGACCGACGATACGGGTCAGGTTTTTTTCAACGGCGGTATGGATATCCTCCAGGCTCGAATCCAGGGGGAGTTTTTTAGCTTCCAGAAGCCTTTGGACCTGGCGAAGTCCTGCGGTCAGCTTCTTCCCCTCGGCCGCCTTTAAAAGTTTGGCATGGACCAAGGTTTGGACATGGGCCAGGCTTCCCTCAATATCGAATGCCGCCAGCCGATGGTCGAAGGAAATCGACTCGGTGAAAGCCTCCACTTGAGTGTCGGTCGGTTTCTTGAATCGCCCACCCCATGTTTTCTTCATCTCAAAACCTCAAATCAAAATCCAACACAAAGCCACTAAGCCTCGAAGAAAGAATATTTTTCTTTAGTATTTTTGTGGCTTCGTGTCGGCCTTATTTTTGTTTCCTTTTTACCATTCCCACGACCTTCATGGGCAACCCAAATAGGCGGATGAACCCTTCCGCGTCCTTCTGGTTATAAACCGCGTCCTCGCCAAAGGTTGCCAAATCCACTTGGTAGAGGGAATGGGGAGACCGGATGCCCGTGGCCACGACCCGGCCCGGGTTCAATTCCAGCCGCACATCGCCGGTGACGTTCTTCTGGGTCCGTTCAAAGAATGCTTCCAGGCTATCCCGCAAGGGAGAAAACCATTGGCCATAGTAGATCATCTCGGCGTATTTCACCGAAAGCACCTGGCTGTAGTGGAGTGTTTCGCGATCCACGGTGAGGCTTTGCAGGGCCCGGTGCGCCTCGTAAAGCACCGTGGCTCCCGGTGATTCATAAACTCCCCTGCTCTTCATGCCGACCAGACGGTTTTCCACGATGTCGATACGGCCGATTCCATAGGCGGCTGCGAGCTTGTTCAACCTCTCCACGATCGCGATCGAACCCAGTTTTTGACCGTTCAAGCCAAGGGGAATGCCGCCCTTGAAATGGACGACGATATTCTGCGGCTTCTTGGGCGCCAAGGAGGGATCCTTCGTCGTGAGGAAAACATGCTTGGAGGGCGCGTTCCAGGGGTCTTCCAATTCGCCCCCCTCGTGGCTCAAATGCCAGAGGTTGCCGTCCATGGAATAGGGCCTCTTTTTGGTCACAGGGACCTCAATACCATGCTTGGCCGCGTAATCCATGGCGTCTTCGCGGGATTTGATCTTCCATTCCCGCCAAGGCGCGATAATCTTCAAGTGGGGCGCCAGAGCCATGACAGTCAGTTCAAAGCGGACTTGGTCATTCCCCTTGCCCGTGGCCCCGTGGGCAATGGCATCCGCCCCTTCCTTCAAGGCCGTATCTACCAGCCCCTGGGCGATCACCGGCCTGGCCAATGAAGTGCCTAAAAGATAGGAACCCTCATATTTCGCCTGGGCCCGAAGGGCGGAAAAGCAGAATTCCTCGAGGAACTCCTTCCGTTGGTCCTTGACCACGGCCTTAATGGCCCCTGTCCGTAGGGCCTTGGCCTTGGCCGGACCTACTTCCTTGCCCTGGCCCACATCGGAAATAAAGGCCACCACCTCGCAGCGGTAGTTCTCCTTCAGCCAGGGGATGATGATGGACGTATCCAACCCGCCCGAATAAGCCAATACGACTTTTTTTACCTGTGATCTCATGACTTGCCTCTTTTTCCCATCAATGTCACCAACACGGCCTTTTGGGCGTGCAGCCGGTTTTCGGCCTGGTCCCAAACCCGTGATTGCTTGCCGTCGATCACCCCAGCCGATACTTCCTCGCCCCGGTGGGCGGGAAGGCAATGAAGGAAAATGGCCCTCGGGCATTCGGCCATCAGTTTTTCGGTCACTTGATAACCCTGGAAATCCTTGGCTCGTTTTTCTTTTTCGGCCTCCTGGCCCATGCTGGCCCACACATCGGTGTAAACCACGTCCGCGCCCTTGGCCGAACCCCTCACCTCGTGGACTACTTCGATACGGCTCCCATTCCTTTTCCCTTCCTTTTGGGCGGATTGAACAATCCGGGAATCCGGCTCGTAACCCGGCGGACAGACAGCCTTGCAGTGAACGCCTGTTTTGGAGGAAATGATCATCAGGCTGTGTGTCATGTTGTTTCCATCGCCAACGTAAACCAACTGAAGCCCTTTTAATTTGCCGAATTCCTCCCGGACCGTTTGAAAGTCCGCCAACACCTGGCAGGGATGGTGGCTGTCCGTCAATCCGTTGATGATCGGCGCTTCGGAATTATCGGCCAATTCCTCAACGATGGAATGGGCGTAGGTCCGGATCATGATGCCTTGGACGTAGCGGGAAAGGACCTTCGCCGTGTCGCTCACGGACTCGCGCTTCCCGATTTGGATCTCGCTTCCGTTAATAAAAAGGGCATGACCGCCCAACTGGTACATGCCCACATCGAAGGAAATCCGGGTCCGTGCCGAACTCTTGTCGAAAATCATGGCCAGGGACTGCCCGGCCAGGGCCTTTTGGTACTTGGCCGGCGATTTTTTGACCACAGCGGCCAAATCCAGCAGGCCCAAAACTTCTTTTGGGGAAAATTCCTCCAATGTCAATAAATGCCGCGGTGAGTGGGGCATGGAAAATCCTTAAGCCGACTTCAGTTCATCAACGGCGGCTTTGCGGAGCCTCTCAATGGCCTTGTCCACATCAGCCTCGGTGATGATGAGAGGCGGGGTAAATCTCAAAACGTTCTCATGGGCCGAGCCGACCAACAGTCCCTGCTTGGCGCAATGGGAAACCATGGAAGCGGCCTTGCGCGTCATTTCCATTCCCAGCACCAGTCCGATTCCCCGGATTTCAGTGAAAAGTTGAGGGAATTCCGCCTGAACCGCTTGGAGTTTTTGTCTAAGGTATACACCGTGCTTGGTGGCATGAACCAGCAAGTCTTTGCCGATGATGGTTTCGATATTGGCAATGGCCGCCGCGCTCACGATGGGATTGCCCCCGAAAGTGGAGGCATGGTCGCCCGGTTTGAAGCCGTTGGAAACCTGGTTGGTCACTAAAAGCGCCCCCATGGGCAGACCTCCGCCCAAGGCTTTGGCCGAGGCCAGCATGTCCGGCTCAATGCCATAATGCTCATAGGCCCACATCTTGCCCGTGCGGCCGATGCCGGTTTGAACCTCATCCAGAATGAGGAGGATTCCCTTCTCCCGGGTCAAATCCCTCAATTCCTTCATGAATTGAGGATCGGCGGGCTGGATGCCCCCTTCGCATTGGATAGGTTCGATGAGGACCGCCGCGGTTTTGTCGTTGACGAGTCCCTTGACGCTTTCGATGTTGTTGAAGGTGGCGTAATGGATTCCCGGCAGGAGCGGTTCCAGGCCTTCCTGGTACTTCACCTGACCCGTGGCCGTGATGGAACCAAAGGTCCTTCCATGGAAGGAATGGTAAAAACTGATGATCTCGAACTTGTCCTTGCCTTCCCTGCGGAAATGCTTCCGCGCCAGTTTGAGGGCCGCCTCCACCGCCTCGGTCCCCGAGTTGCAGAAAAACACCTTTTGGGCGAAGGAAATGTCGCACAGAAGCTTGGCCAGCTTCACGTTGGGTTCGTTGTAATAAACGTTGGAAACGTGGCCGAGCTTCTTGGCTTCTTCGATGATGGCGTTCACCACCTCCGGATAGGCCTGGCCCAAGGCGTTGACGGCTATCCCCGAGAAGAAATCCAGGTAAACCGCCCGTTCCGAATCATAAACATGGGCGCCCTCGCCGCGCATCAGGACGATCTTTTGCCGGTTGTAAACCGGCAGGAGGTAGTCGTCGCCTTGCTGGATGATTTGGGTCGTATCCATGGTTGTTTCCCCTGCTGAAAATGAAAAAGCCCCCTGTAGCGCGACGCCGAAGGCGGCCTGCTGCAGGGGACTTTGTTGAGGAAGGCATCTTAATGTGAAGCCAAGGGGCTGTCAATCGGTCCGAAAACCGGGTAAATCCCTTCACCAAGGAAAGGCCAATCCACAGGAAACCCAACGGTTTCCCCGTTATTTACGGAAACTTTCCGGCATGTTCCTGAGCTGGATAACGGTGAATTCATGCGATGGGAAAGTGACTGCGGCGACGACCTTACGGCCGTATTTTTCCAAGAGGTGGGTCTGCAATAGCCGGAAATCATCGGGGCTGCAAACAAGGAAGACCTTCGAATTGTCCACCATGTCCAAGGGAAAATTCTTCAACCCATACCGGTCCAGCATTGCCCGGGAAGTGGGTGTCCGCAGGAACCAATCCAGGGCAAGGATATGGAAGTGGCGGAGGAATTCGTAACTGTTAAAGACACCGAACACTTCATTGTAAGGAAACGCCGAATCCCAGATAACGTACAATTGGTCGTCCTGTGGATTCAAACGCGCAATATCGTCCAACGCATTTTTTTCCACCAATATCCGCTGAGAATCAACGAAGCACTCAAAATGCAGGGAATAGGCGGAAAACAAGCAAAAAAAAGTCAGAAGGACGACCTCCCACCGGAAAGGCCGTCCTTCCCCTGGTCTCGCGACAGGCTTGGGGGCCTTCGGCACAGCCATCCTGAGGATAAAATTGTTTTGCAGGAAAAAACAGCAAAGGAAAACCCTTTCCGGCATCTTCAAATAAAAACGGCAAAAGACAAGGAGAAGACCCGTCCACAGGACATTCCAAAAAAGGAAAACGCGGACCCTGCGCGGCAAAATCGGAAACACCGACAGGAGAAACGTCATGGCGAGGAGGGCGCCCCCGTTTTGGAATATTTTCCCAAAGGAATCCCGTGGGTCCTTGTGAAGGTCCCACTGGGGGAAAAAATCGTTCAGTTTCATTAATTTTTCGGCGTTGAAAATATCCGGTTCGACGAAATAACTGCTCTTGAAAAGGGCCAGATCGGTGGCTGTCCAGCCGATCGAATCGAAAATCGGCTTGGTGGAATCGTTGTAGACCGGATTGCGGAGGTCGAACAATTGGCCGCGCTGTTGATAGAACCTTGCGGCCTCCGCCCACCCCAAGTCCTTGTCATAATAGGAACGTTGGAACGCCACTGCGCCCACCCCGAGAAGGCCTGCCAGCCCTAAATGCCCCACCACGCAGATACGGAGGAAGGTCCATTTCGTCTTCCAAACAAGCCGCAAGATCATGGGTATGGACGCCAGGGCCATTAACAACAAAGATTCGTAACGGATAAGGGCCGAAACCATTAAAAGGATGAACGACAAAGCCAGACCCTGTGGAAAAAATCGATGGTCTTCCTTGCCCCAAAGGGCTACCAAAAGCATGATCCCCCCGATCGCCGAGAGGGAGGCGGCGTAAGTCCACTGGGGCAAAATAAAAAAAATGACCATCAAAATGGCCGTTCCGACCAGGAAAAGGCGGGTTTTAAAAAAAGGATACGACCCCATTTGGAGCGCGAATAAGATGGTCCAAAAAGACAGGAATTCCACGGCCACGATGAAATAACCGTACCACTGGATGCCGGGAAAATGGATGTAAAGGTCCTTTAAGGCCATGCCAAGGAGAGGGTTCAGAAGCAGGTTGTATTCACTAGGGGCCGAATTCAGTCCTATTCCGTTGAATAAAAGCGCCGGGATACAATCATCGTTTGAAGGAAAATAAAATTTTAAAAAAACGAATATTGGAAATGCGACCAGGAACACGAATAAAAAGGAGGCGAGAAAGGGCCTTTGGCCGCAAAAATGATCCATTTTTGCGTTCCAATCATCCCAAGGGGACTTTGGGAAACTAACGGATTTTGAAGGGGCTTGGAAAAAATTCAAAGTCGTGAACTCTTTAAGGGTTTTGGAAACCTCAAATCCCGGTCGAAGGTTCAGTTATCCCATTGACTCACGGTGTTCGCTCCGCGTTTCCAGGGTCGCTTATCAGACCCTTATCGATGGCTCTGTCAATTTCTCATACTCTTCGATCGCGAACCGGTCGGTCATTCCCGCGATGTAATCGCAGATGATACGCCTTAAGGGGTCAACCTTGTTTTTGATCTTTTCACGGGTATTGATGGGCAAGATGTCGGGATTGGACTCGTAAAGCCTGAACAGTTCCTGGATCACCTTGGCCGCCTTCCCTTCCATGCGAGTGACATGGGGGTGACGGTACATGTTCTGGAAAAGGTAACGCTTCAGCTCCAGGAAGTCCTGGCGGAAGCCTGGTGAAAAAGCCGCCACCTCCTCCGGGCAGCGCCGGACGTCCCCGACGGTTCGGATGTCGAATTTTTCGATCCGTCGGCCCGTCTCCTCCAGCAGGTCGGTCACCTGTTCGTCGATCAATAACCGCACCGTCTGGTACTTGACCTTGTCCTTGCCCAAGTTCGGATGACGCTCCCTTAATTTTTCAAAGTTGCGCTTCCAAAAGGGCACCGTGCCTAAACCGTCAAAGTCCAACAAACCCGAAGTGAGCCCGTCATCCACGTCGTGGGAGGTGTAGGCGATTTCATCGGCCAAGTCCACGATTTGGGCCTCAATGGTGTACTGGTCCCCATCTCCCCCGGGCCGGTCATAGCGCGTACGGTGTTTGTCCACGCCCTCCAAGACCTCGTAGGAAAGGTTCAGTCCCTTGAAATCAGGATAACGGTCCTCCAGGTAGGTGACGATGCGGTAGCTTTGGGCATTGTGCTCAAACCCGCCGTCACTTTTCATGATTTCGTTAAGGACCTTCTCGCCCGAGTGGCCGAAGGGCGTGTGGCCCAAGTCATGGGCCAGGGAGATGGCCTCAGTCAAGTCCTGGTTCAAGCCGAGGCTTCGGGCGATGGAGCGGGCGATCTGGGCTACTTCCATCGTGTGAGTGATGCGGGTACGGTAATAGTCGCCCTCATGGTTCACGAAAACCTGGGTTTTGTACTGGAGGCGGCGGAAAGCAGAGGCGTGGATGACCCGGTCCCGGTCGCGCTGGAAGGCCGTCCGGTAGGGGTGTTCGGGTTCCGGGTATTGGCGTCCACGGCTTTGGTTGGACCTCTGGGCATAGGGAACCAGCGTCTGGTCTTCCAATTGTTCAAGTTCTTGGCGACTTCTCACGATTTTTCCAATCACTGGGTTTGAAGGAGGGAACGGAGTTCCTGGGCCAAATTTTGATAGTCCTGGGAATAAGGCGCCAAGGACGCGGCCAAATCTGCCTCCTGGCTCGCCTTGTGCAAATCACGCTTATTATAATAAGCGACCGCCAGATTTCTAGCGACGTCCTCCCTCTCCGGGCTCAAGCCCTGGGCCCGCTCCAAAAGGGGGATGGCCGCCAGCATCCTCTTCTGAACCAGTTCGCCATCGGCCCGCAGGTCGTCCCACGCCGCCTCATCCCCGTTCCTTTTAAATCCCTCCAGCCCCATTTCAATGGCTTGACGATCCATGTCCGGGGAGCCGCCCATGGCCGCGAAAGCCCATTGGAAACACGGAAGGCCTATTTCCGGATGTTGCTCGGACATTCGCTGGTAGGTTTGAAGGTAAACATCGGCGGGAACATTTTGGCCCACGAGGTCCTCCAACCGACGCAGACCCATGGACGCCTGTATATTTTTCACGTAGTAAAGTTCGGTTCCAGGCAGGAAATCGGGCAATTCGGAATAACCGTCCCGGGGGCCGACCTCATAAAAGGAATAACCATGGCCCACAGGCAGCGGAACCTTGCGCGTGAATTTAAGGAAAAATTGCTCATAGTTCTTGAGTTCCAGCGGCTTCCAGGGATAGCGGTCCACCCCCAATCCGCTCACCCGGATGGCGGTTCCCATCATGGAATTAGCGTTATAAAGGATGTAGGTAAATCCGTTTTCTTTGAACCGCTTGTAAAGCTCCTCGGGAGCGGCCGAGATTTCCGACCATTTCTTCAGGACCGGATAGGTGTAATCGAAGTCATAGGCCGATTCCCGTTCCAAGTAGTACCCGTTTTGTTGGCCGATAATTAAAACCCTGTCGTCCGGCGATAGGGTTTGATTCAGGGCGTCGGCCACTTCCATGTAACCTTCGGGCCTCAGGACATGACTAAGGAACTCCGCCCGGCTTTGAAAACCCAAGGAACAGGCAAAGGGCGTCGGCTGGTTGGCCAAACCCTGGAAAAGATAAAAAGCGCAAGCCCAGAATAATACGCCCACGAGGATGTTCACCATTCTTTCAAAGGCTCCCCAACCCGCCACCGCCCATTGGTAGGCCGCCGCCAGGGGAAGGCAGGCCAGGGCCAGGACTCCTGTTATCAGCCGCAACTGGGGGGTGGTCACCAGCCAAAAAAACAAGGGGATTCCGACCGCCATCAGGAAAATCCTCTTCCACCGAAGTTCTTTCCATTTCAAAAACAAATACCACAGCAAAACCGGAAGGAGAACGAATGGCACAAGGCTCGCTTCTTCGTTAGGGGCTCCCCCATAATTTTCAAAAACGATCTTCCAGGGCAACAGGGGAGTCTTGAGCAGGCCTCCCATCCCCTCCATTGGAAATTTTATCGAGGAGGCTTGGGTGTCAAATGGGGTCCAATCAAATGGCTGAAATAGGCCCGCCAGATGGGGATAAACAGGGTCATGGGCGTAAAGCCAACTTTTGAGCGCCCAGGGGCCAAAGAAAAACAAGGGTGCCCCCCACAACCAGGCGCCCACCACGGAAGCCGTTTCCCGGCCCCGCGAGTACATCCAAAATGAAAGGACTCCCGCCAGCCAAAATGAACCCGCGTTATATTTAATGCCCCAGATCAATCCCAGGGCCGTGGTGGCCAGTATTCCCAACCCGAAGCTCCGCCCGCCTTCTTTGCCCCAAACCATCAGGTAACCCAAACCCAACACCGAATAAAAACCCGTGAAGAGATCTACATAACCCCGTGTGGATAAAAGGTTTAAATAGGGGAACACCCAATAAAAGGCGGCCGCACTCCATCCAACCTTCGGCGAAAAAAGCCGGCTTCCGATCCCCACAAGGGCCAAAGCAGTTCCCAAATGGGTCAAAAAACAAAAAGAGCGGGCTAGAGAGTCGTTGCCCCAAACCATCCCCCAGGAAAAAATCATTTGCCCTAACGATGGATAATGGGCTGGCATCATCCCAACAACCGGATAAAACCCGTGACGGATAAGATAAAACTTGGGAAGCACTAACTGATAGGTAATGGCATCCCAGCTCATTTCCGGCACAACCAAGTTGGAAAGGCTCAAAAGAAAAACAACGGCTATGGGCCATGACCAAAAGAGGGGTATTCCAAGGGGCACCTGGAATGGCCAACAACGCCGCAGGGCCTCCTTGCGGTCGAAAACCAACAATCCGGCGAAGGCCAATACCATTAAAATCCTCAAAAACGGACCGTAAAATAGGTTTTCAAAAGCGATGCCCTCCGCCAAAAGGCCCCAAAAGCCCATTCCCAAAGCCAGGGACCAGGCCCATCTTTCAATGATGCTTAAATTCAGAGGGCCCGCTCCAGCCAAAAGATGGCTGCCGGTTCCCCAAAATATAACCATACTTCCAGTTATCTCCAGGAGAAACAAACCGTGGTGAAGCCAAGTGGTCCCCACGAGGGACCAAGTCCATTGGGAGTATTTGAAAGAATCAACGAGAAATTGGAAGCTTTGTGCGGGGTGGGGTGGAATTTTCCAAAGAAAGAGGAGAAGGCAGGTCAAAAACCAAAGGAGAAAAAGCCAAAAACCTTTCGGCGGTTGCGCGCCAGAAGCCTGATCCCTCCGGTCCATCCTGACCCCCATCGGTTTTAACAAAAAAGCCCGCTGGGAATAGCGGGCGGTGGTGATTCATTGTGTCACAAGGAAGCGAAGATTGGTGGAGGCGATGGGGATCGAACCCACGACCCCTTCCATGCCATGGAAGTGCTCTCCCAGCTGAGCTACGCCCCCAACCTGGGCCGTCATCCTTGGCTTAAATCCAAGGGATGCAATTTTAACGGAAAGCCCCAAAAAAACAAGCCAAACAAAGGAAGAGATAATGGAGTGTCTCCCATAGTCGGAAGGTTCAATTCTGTCCCCCCCCTTCGCTAAGGCTACGGTGGAAAACCATCGCATACTTCAATCATGGTAAAGGGTGCGAAGATGGACTGCCATGCGGAGCGGGCAAATTAATTGCTCACCCTCTTTCGCCAGGGCTACGGAGGGCATCTTCGCTTACTTCAAAAGCGTTCAAGGAAGCGAAGTATGGTGGGCGAAGTAGGATTCGAACCTACGACCCCCTGCGTGTAAAGCAGGTGCTCTAACCAGCTGAGCTATTCGCCCTCTAAGCATATTTAGAAATAAAAACGATCCATGCCGATCTTGCGCCAAGCCAACTGCAGGGACGGCTATTCCCCCTAAGGAATTCCCCGCAAAAAAGAAACCCTAGCTCGTATGAAACGGCCAGGGTTCGAACCAACCATGAGGAGTCGCCGGAGTTATTTTGAATTTTTCTCGATGTTTAAAAAGAACTTAATGGCGCTTTTCTTTTCACCGTCGATCGTCAGGTGGATGAACTCCGGCTTGAAATTGGCGTCCATCCCGTCGCCCTTTAAAAAACCACGGGCAATGGCGATGGCCTTCACCGTGTTGTTGATGCTCTCCGGGCCCATGGCGACTATCTCAACGCCCTTCCCGTCTCTCACGTTGTTGGCGATAGCCCCAGCCACGGTGGAGGGATTACTTTTTGCGGCGACTTTGAGCGTCATGATCCCTACCAAGAGTGGCTCCTTCTTTCCCTCCGCTCTTCCAACACGTTACCTGGATTTTTATATCACGGGCTGGGAGGGCTGTCAACCGAGCCTCCCTCAAGGACCATGCCACAAGGTCTCCTAAGTCGGAAATTTTGAAAAAATGGTTAACCCAGCACCGCTTCCACTTGGATGGTTTTGGGCGAGCGTTGGGGAGGGATGATGTTTCCCTGCACTTTCCTTCCATTGACCGTCAAGGAAGATATTCCCTTATTTACGTGCCGCGGGTTTTTGACCACGATATGGTAGGTTGAACCGCGGAACTTGCGAGTGACTTCATACTTCCCCCAATCCTGGGGGATGCAGGGATCCACCATCAACCCGGAGTATGTAGGACGGATCCCCAGGATATACTGAGTTCCCGCTACGAAATTCCAAGTAGCGGCTCCGGTCAGCCAGGAATTCCTGGCAAAGCCGAAATCACGGTGTTCCCTGGAGGCAATTGCCTGGGCGTAAACATAGGGCTCGGCCTTGTGGATATCCTGTATCCGGTCCTTGGTGGAGGGTAAAAGCTGCCGGTAATATTTCATAGCGTTCGCCACCCGGCCCAAGACCGTTTCCGCGATGACCGCCCAGGGGTTGGCATGGGAGAAAATGCCGCCGTTTTCCTTGAGACCCGGCGGAAAGGTACTGACGCCTCCAAGCCGGGGGCTGAAATGCTTAAAACCGGGATACATCAGGGCCACGCCGTATTTGGAGTCCAGGTAGTCCTTGACCGCGTCCATGCATTGGGACCCGCGCCGGGCATCGGCCAGCCCCGACAGTACGGCCCAGGTCTGGGTGTTCAAATATACCTTTCCCTCCGGCTGCTTGTTGGAGCCTAACATGGTGCCCCAGCCGTCAAAGGCCATGGCGTACCACTTGCCGTCCCAACAGGCCTTGTTCACGCGGGCGCCCATATCGTCGGCCATGTGGCGGTACTTCTTGGCATCGGCAGCCTTGCCCAGCGTTTCGGCCAATTCAGCGAAATCCCTGGCGCATTTGACAAAGAACTGGGCAACCCAGACGCTTTCTCCTGGTTTGGGTCCATTGATATGGAGGGTATCGTTCCAATCCGCGAATCCCATCAAGGGGATGCGGTGGGTTCCGACATTCTTGTAGGTATAATCCAAAGGCACCTTGAGGTGGTCATACATGCTGGCCGAGCCGCCGTCCGCCCATTTCACTTTCTCGGAGAGAAACTTCAAATCTCCCGTTTCCTTGACGTAAGCGGTGGTGGAAAGGATGATCCACAGGGGATCGTCCGAATAGCCCTTGCCGTCCCCTTCTCCGGTTAAACGGAAAAATTGGTGGTAGGACGTACCATCCTTGAACATATTTTTAGCCAAGTCGGTGATCAGCTTCTTCACCTTCTGGGGGACAGTATGGATCACGCTCAACACGTCCTGGTTACTGTCGCGGAAGCCCATGCCGCGGCCGATGCCGCCCTCATAGATGGACGGCCCACGCGACATGCTGAAGGTGGTATGCACTTGGTAGGCGTTCCATTGATTCAAGCTCAGGTTGATGTCCTTGTCCGGCGTCTGGACCTGCAGGGCTTCCAATTTTTCTTCCCAATGCCTTTTAAGATCTGACATGACCTTGGACACCG
Organism: candidate division FCPU426 bacterium; assembly: GCA_030038835.1. Classification (GTDB taxonomy): domain Bacteria; phylum Oederibacteriota; class Muellerivitia; order Muellerivitales; family Muellerivitaceae; genus JAJPJW01. The sequence continues at coordinate 1,596 of JASHQZ010000215.1, read as the reverse complement.
CCCCGGCTTTGCGGTATTTGGCGATCAATTTGGCGCCGGCTGTGATGGACGGCGCCACCCCCAGGATGTACGTCACAGACTTGGATTCGCCCGGTTTAAGGGTGATGGAAAGCGATGTGGCCGCCACAGGGTTGCCGCCGTCGGCCGTGGAACCCGAGCATTTGCCTTCCAAAACGGCTTTGGGGTCGGCTTCCGAGTGGTAAAGGCCCATAAAGGCCTCACGATCGCAATCGTAGGATCCGAACCTTTTGTCCGCTGAGAAAAAGGCGTAATGTCCGGCGTTTTCAATCATAGTGGTGTGATGGATGGTATTGTTCTTCTCGTAAGCCTTGGCGATGTTATAGGTGTATTGGAAATTCACCATGTCGTTCTGGGCGAAGAAAAGACACAGTTCCGCATAGGAAAAGAGGGTCAAATTCTTGACCGTGGAGGTGCGATTGGTGAGGTTTATGTTCCAAAGCTCCAGGTTGTCGTCCACCGGAACCACATAGAGGGTTTCCGAGGTGATCCCCTGGTAGGTCGAGGTAACCCGCGTATATCCAAAGCCCTGTCGGGTCTCAGTTTTATATTCAGAAAGGTCTTTCAGCACCGGCTGCCATGTGGCCGACCAAAAATCCTTAGTTTTTTCATCTTTTATATAGACATACCTGCCGGGCCGGTCCATGGGGATGTTGTTGAGCCGGTACCTCAAAATACGTTTGTCCCTTGCCGAAAGATGGAAGCTGTAACCGCCTCCGTTGTTGGAAATGAGGGCACAGTATTCATCGTTATGGAGGTAGTTCATCCATGGCACGGGAGTATCCGGCCGTTCAATAACATACTCCTTGTTCGGGACGTCGAAGTAACCGTAACGCATAATTCCCCTCTATCCAATGGAATGACGGCTTAGGTTGATCAAGCGATTCGACACAAAGAATCTTTTTGAATTGGCGAATAGAACTTCAGTCCGATATTGATAAAAAACAGCCATAAATGGCCTGCCATGCGAAGCTGGCAAGTTAACCGGTGCCCTCCCAAGGCTACGGAGGGAATACTTCGCTCACTTCAACAGCGTTCAAGGAAGCGAAGTATGGTGGGTGATGCAGGGCTCGAACCTGCGACCCGCTGATTAAGAGTCAGCTGCTCTACCAACTGAGCTAATCACCCATTTCTCAAAATGGTACGCCTGAGAGGGCTCGAACCTCTGACCTACAGATCCGGAATCTGTCGCTCTATCCAACTGAGCTACAGGCGCAACCCAATCCGTCCCAACCCATTTCATCGCCACCGAGTGATGGGGTGAGAGACGGGAATCGAACCCGCAACCCCCAGATCCACAATCTGGTGCTCTAACCAATTGAGCTACTCCCACCATGTCCCTACAGGCATCCCAGGTGGACGGCTCTTGCTTCCCGAGTCCGGCCAAGAGCCGAATTTTGGGAGAAAAGCCCTCAAAGTGTAAAAGTCCACCTTGAAATTGTAAAGGTTTTAATTGGTTTTTGACGATAAAACAGGCTATAGGGTTTCTTGAAAAGGTTTGCATCCTAATTTGACTTCCAAGGACGCTAAAAATGGTGCGCCTGCCCGGAGTCGAACCGGGGACCCACTGCTTAGAAG
>JASHQZ010000214.1 GCA_030038835.1 candidate division FCPU426 bacterium | reverse complement strand
GGACAAGGTGGCCCCGCCCATGATCTTCCCCATGACGATGGCCGCCCGCGGCACTGGCGCCACCATGACGGACTGAAGGAAGCCCGCCTGCCGGTCCTCGATGACCGAGGCGTTGGTGAAGATGCAGGAAAACAGCACGCTCATCACGATGGCGCCCGGGAGGAAATAGGCCCGGTAATTCGCCACCGGGATGCCGGTGCCCAGCACCACCCAAAAGAGGAGGGCGGTTCCGATGGAACCCACCACCCAGCTGGGCTGGCGGTAGAACCGCACCAATTCCCTTTTCCAGAGGGTATAAACGGCCATCCAAAAATTCATTCCTTTTCCTCCATTAGCCTTCGTCCCGTTTTATGGATAAAGACGTCCTCCAGGGTCGGCAGCCCAAGGGTGAGGGACAAAATCTCGTCCGGGAAGGTTTCCAACAGGGGCGCGACCAGGTTGTGGGCCTTGGGTTGTTCGATTTGGATCAATCCGCCCAGTATGCCCGCCTTTACTTTCAATTTTTCCTCGATTTCCTTCGCGAGTGGGTCCGCATTCCTTGCCCTGATGCGTAATACTTCCCCGCCGATTTCGGCCTTCAATTGTTCGGGATTCCCCAAAGCCACCTTTTGGCCCTTGTCCAGGATCAGGAGACGATCGCATCGGTCCGCTTCCTCCAGGTAATGGGTGGTCACCAGGACTGTCATCCCCTGTTCTTTCCGGAGGGATTCCAAATGGCCCCAAAATTCCTTGCGGGCCGCGGGGTCCAGGCCCGTGGAAGGCTCATCCAGGATCATCAATTCGGGGTTGTTCAACAACGCCTTGGCCAGTTCCACCCGGCGCTGTAACCCGCCCGAGAGGGTCTTCACCTTGTCCCTGGAGCGGTCCTTCAAGCCCAACCGTTCCAAATCCCTGTCGATGCGCTTCTGGAGTTCAACCCCGCCGATGCCGTAGAGGTGGCCTTGGTGTTCCAGGTTCTCCCGGACCGTCAGTTGTTTGTCCAGGGCCGGCATCTGGAACACGATGCCCATACGGCGGCGGATGGCGATCTTGTCCTTAAAAAGGTCCAGCCCGAACACCTTCACTTGGCCCGGCTTGCAGGAAAAAAGCGTGGAGAGCACCTTGAAGGTGGTGGTCTTGCCCCCGCCGTTGGGGCCGAGGAAACCGAAAATCTCGCCCTTGCCCACCGAAAAGCTCAAGCCCTCCAGGGCGGCCTTGGAGCCATAGTGGTAGGCGAGGTTGTCCACTTCGATCAAGTTATCCATCAAAGCCCGTTTTCACCACAGAGACACGGAGGCACAGTTAGAGGATCTGAAAGTCCGAGAATTTTGGCTTTTAGCTGCGTCTCTGTGCCTCTGTGGTTAAAAATTTTATGTCTTATCCAAAACCATCACCAGGAAAAGAATCGGCAGGTAGGTGATGGAATACCAAAAAAGCCCGCGGGCGTCGTAGTCCGTTCTTTGCCGGGCCATGCGGAAACTGTAAAAGAGAAAGAGCGAACTTAGCACAAGCGCCACCCAAAAATAAACCTTTCCCGTGATGTGGAAATAAGACGGTAAAAGGGAGACCGGCAGCAAAGCCACCGCGTAAACGACGGACATGAGGCCGGTGGATTCCCCCTGGGGATCGATGACCGCCAGCATGGGAAACCCGGCCCGGGCGTAATCATCCCGGTACATCCAGCCGATGGCCAAAAAATGCGGCATCTGCCAGAGGAAAAGGATGGCGAACAGGGCCCAGCCCCCGGGGCCGATATGGTTTTGCGCCGCGGCCCAGCCCATCAAGGGCGGGATGGCCCCCGGCACCGCGCCCACCACCGTGCAAAGCGAGGTGATCTTTTTAAGGGGTGTGTAAAAAACAATGTAGCTCACCAGGGCCGCGACGCCGAGAAAAGCTGTCAGGTCGTTAACGAAGAAAAAGAGGATCGAAACCCCCATGACGGAAAGACCCATACCGAACCAAAAAGCCTCATCCTTCTTAAGCCGACCCGAGGGCAGCGGCCTTTTACGGGTGCGTGTCATTTGGCTGTCGGCCTCCGCCTCCAGCCACTGGTTCAATGTGCCGCAGCCGCCCGCCACAGCCGTGGTGCCTAAAAGGGACCCCAGCAAAAGAGCCCAGTTCAAGGGCCCGGTGCTGCCCAGGTAAAAACCCGCTAAGGCCGTCACGATGGCCAGGGAGTTCAGGCGCGGCTTGGTGAGCGTGATGTAGTCCCGAAAATTCTTCATAGGCCTTTCCCACCACAAAGTACACAAAGTTCACGAAGTAAAACCCATTTTTCAATTCTAAAGCCTAACTTTGTGTCCTTTGTGGTAAGAGTTTGTTTTAAGTTTTTTTCATCAAATGGAAACAGTTGAGGGTCAGGACCAGCATGGAAGCCAGGGTGGCCGCGCCCACGATGACGTGGACGGAAGTCGGCACGATGGCTTTGGAGGTGGCGATGAGGATGACTCCCAGGAAACATTGAAGCCACACCAGAAGCCCCGCCGTGGCTGCGGGCCAGAACAAGGCTCCTTCTTCCGTGTAATGGGTGCAGACGCGGTAGCAGGTGTGGGTGATAAGGTACAGGACGACGAAAGCCCCCACCCGCGTGTGGCTGAACTGCAGGGCGATGGGGGGCGTCCAGTCTGGCGGAAGCAAATGGCCGGAGGAAAGGGGCCAGTCCGGGATCGCCAGGCCCGCGCCGCTGTGCCGGGTCACCGCTCCAACGACGATTTGAAGGTAGATGAGGCCCGTGGTCAATGCGGCCCAGAATTTAAGGGACGCGGGCCGGTCCGCCAACCGGTAGGGCCTGTCCTCCATCCATGTTTTAGAAGTCACTAAGGACAGGCCCACGATCAGGCAGAAAAAAATCTCGGCCAGGCCCGCGTGCGCCACGGAAACGGGCGTGGGGAGGTTGAATTTCACGGTGACCCCGCCCAAAACGGCCTGCAATACGACCGCGCCAAGCGCGGTCCAGGCCAGGCGCTTGACCCAACGCCTGCTTTCCACCCATTGCGTGACGAAGGCCAGGCCGAGCATCAGGAAAGCCACGGTGCCCGCCACAGCCCGGTGGCTGTATTCGAAAACCACGCCCCCCTTGAACCGGGAGAGGGGCGGCGCCAGGCCGCCGTAGGAGGTGGGCCAGTCCGGCACCGAAAGGCTGGAGCCCGTGCTGGTCACCAGGGCCCCGGCCAAAAGCAGGAGGAAGGTGAATCCCGCCGTCGCCAAGGCGTAGCGGTGCAATGCGGGGTGGTAGCGGGGCTCGGTT
>JASHQZ010000213.1 GCA_030038835.1 candidate division FCPU426 bacterium | reverse complement strand
AGCCGCTTCCAGACCAGCCGGTTGAAGGCCACCACCATCAGGGACATCACCACCACGCTGGCCGCCAGCATGGGGAAGTCGGCGTTGGCCGCGGCCACGGAAATCTGGGACCCCAGGCCGTAAGCCGTCAAGGTCTGGCCCTTGTCGGTCACGTATTCGGCCACGATGCTGGCGTTCCAGGTGCCGCCCGCCGAGGTCACCATGCCGGTGACCAGGTAGGGAAAAATGCCGGGCATATGCACCTTCCAGAAGAGGTCCCAGCCCTTGATGCGGTACATGCGGGCGGCCTCCAAGAGGTCCGAAGGAATGGCCATGGAGCCGGCTATGACATTGAAAAGGATGTACCACTGGGCGCCCAGGATCATCAGGGCGATACTGCCCCAGTTGAGGGAAATCCCCAGGAACTTCATCACGATGATGACGTAGGAAAACAGCATGGGGGCGGGGAAGGAGGCCGCCACCTGGACGAAAGGCTGGGAAATGCGGGAAAGGCGGGGGGAGAGGCCGATCCAAAGCCCGACCGGGATGGTCCAAGCCGCGGAAAGAAGGACCGCCACCAAAACCCGGGCGAGAGTCACACCCGCCTCCCCGAAAATGAGCTCCCACTGGGCCAGGGTGACTTTCGAGAAAAGCTCGATGATCTTCCAGGCCCCGAATAGCATGCCTCCTACTAGGACGACGAAAGCCAGGATGGAGAAAGTCTTCGTGAGTCCTGTGGAAGGATTGCCGGAAGGTTTCAGCCGGGGGGCCGCTGAAGCCGGGGCTGAAACCGGGGTTTCCGATTTGGCTTGGGACGGCCTGGGTTGCAACAACCGCAGGAGAGCCTGGAGGATCCGGGAGTTCAGGAGGAAATCCAGGAACCAGGAATGCATGCCTTCCTCAGCGCCGCCTTCCTCGACGCGGAATTTCTGCCCCCAAACCACCAGGGGGCGCCAGAGGAGCTGGTCCAAGGCGATGATCATCAGGACCATGGCGATGATGCCGTAAAGCTTGGCCAGGTTGTCGCCCTTGTCTGCGGCCACGCTCATATAGGAACCCAGGCCGGGGAGCCGGAAATCCTTGTCGCCCAGCTGGAAGGCCTCGGTCACCGTCAGGAAGAACCAGCCGCCCGCCATGCTCATCATGCTGTTCCAGATCAAGCCGATGGCCGAGAAGGGGATTTCCAGCTTGACGGCCTTCTGCCACCAATTGAAGCGGTAGACCGCCGCGGCCTCCAGCAGGTACTGGGGGATGGACCGGAGGGACTGGTAAAAACTGAAGGTCATGTTCCAGACCTGGCCCGTGAAGATCATGATCACCGCCGCCAGTTCCAGGCCGATGTTGCTGTTGGGGAAAAGGGCCACCAGCGCCAGCACCAGGCCCGGAAGGAAACCCAAGACCGGGATGCTTTGCAGGATGTCCAGGAGGGGAATCAAAACTTTTTCCGCGATATGGTCCTTGGCCGCCCAGTAACCGTAAGCGAACGTGAACAAGAGGGAAAGGATATAGGCGATGAGGCCGCGGCAAAGCGAGAAGAAGGTGTACTTGGGAAGGGCCCAAGGCGAAAGATCGATCTCAACCGAAGCGCGGTGGACGCCGGTCCACTCGGCCGAGACCTTCAACATGCCGAAAATAAGGCCGATCAAACCCAACAGGAGAACCACATCCACCCACCAGAATTTCTGGTAGCGGGTGATGAAGGCGGTGGCGTTGCCCCAGACTTTCTTGATCTGGGTGGGGGGGACGTTCAGCAGATTTTTAAATTCCATGACGAAGTCTTTAATGATTAATTCGTCATTGCGAGGAATGCCCGCCGATCCCCACATTTCCATAAATTTAATTAAGGAATGTGGGAGTTGATCCCATTTTCCATTAACTCTATCAAAAGGATAAATGGGGCTAGGCGGGCGCTCATGACGAAGCAACCCCAGTTTAAATATGCCGTTGCGAGGGATCGAAACCCAAGGCTAAACCAACCATGAACTGAGGTTGCTTGGCCTCAAAATTCGAGGTTCGCAAGGACATCCATCAATGATTTCTTTGAACCGCCGGGAAATCATAAGCCCGGCCCCTCGGGCGGGGAAAGAAAAAAGTGGCTAAAGGGCGAAGAAAAGGAATAGTGTAGGCCCACGAAATTTTACCGGCGGTTAACAGGGGGGACCATGCGGAAGAGGTGGATAGCTTTTCTTTTGTTTTTACCCGGAGCCTCTTTACCGGCGGATTCAAAATGGGCCGCCGTTGAAAAAATCCTGGGAAGACCCGGCGTGGAAGCGGGACAAGGCTTTCAAGTCCTCTTTCCCCGGACGGATTTGAACGTGCTGGTGGAGGGTTTTCCCTTGGATTCGGCCAATGCCTTGGTAAGCCGGGTTACCTTCCAGCCGGCACCCGAAGGCGCGGCTCCCGGCGGCCGCAAGAAAACCCAAGTGACAGGCCAAATTTATCTCCTGGATTCAGAAGTCCCCCAGGCCATGGCCCAAGCCGCCCGGAACGGCCTTGAAATGACGGCCCTTTACAGCCCCTTCCTGGATTCGTCCCCGGCCCTTAAGTGCCTGCGCCTTAGGGGGGAAGGGACTCCCTCCAACCTGGCTTGGGCGGCCAAGATGGTTCTTTCCGCAACCGGCACACCCCTTCTTGCGCCCCATCCTTCCTCGACTCCCACAGCCTTGCCCACCCCTTCCCCCCGCCCAAGCGCCTGGCAGGACATCCAGGACCTTTTGGGCGGCGGCGAGGAAAAGGGGCCGACCCTCCAATATGACTGGAGCGGAAAGAGCCGGGAGGCGACCCTTATTTTTCAAACCGACGTGACAGGAACGGCCGTCCTGGGGGAATTCGCCGTTCCCCCGGAGGACTCGGAAAATTTGATGGAGGAGCTTCTTCAGCGGCACATCACCCTCACCGCGCTGTTCACGGAAAAAACCGGCACCGGGGAGCGGGATATCGTCGGCTTCTGGGCCGTCGGAAGGGGGAAGAAGCTGGCCGAGGGGTTAAAAGAAGTCTTGGACCAGGAAGGTTTGACGGACCGCTAGCGGAGGTTTTATTCCCGCCGCGGATTGTACAGGATCTCCCCGAGGAAATCCGAGACGGCCCGGATGGTGGCCGCCGTCATGACATGACCCACCGGAAAGCCCCTGGAAAAGGGCCGGTACCCCGCCCGCCTCAATGCCTCGAGGGTGGTTTGGACCATTTCCTCCTGCACGATCGGATCCAGGGTCCCGTGCACCAGCAAGATCGGAGTATGGAGGGGAGCGGCCGGGTGGGCCAGCGTCTTGGCCGGGTCCCCCAGGTAGCCGTTCATGCAAACGATGGCCGCGATGTTCCCCCTGTAGTTCACCCCCGCCTCCAGGGACATGACGGCGCCCTGGGAAAAGCCCATGATCACCACGGGCCTGGGCCGGGTGGGCGGGCCTTCCTCCCCGGGCGCGGCGTATTCCCTGGAAAAATAATCCATGACCGCGAAGAGGTAGTCCCGGCTCCTCTCAATGTCCACGCGGCTGTGGGTGATGCGGTCGTACCAGGCGTGGACCATGTCGGAATGGTTCGCGGGAAGGGGCCCGTCCGGAAGCACCAACAGGCAGGGCGGAAGCTGGAATTCCCCGGAAATCCCCAGGGTCTCGTCCGCATTGGTCCCGTAGCCGTGAAGAATCAGGATAACCGGCGCCTCCGGGGAAAGGTCCGGGGGCTCGACCACCAGGCAACGGTGGCCCTGGACGTACTCGGTTTGGTAGGAGTCTTGTCCCAGGGAAAGGCCCGTTAAGAGAAAAAAGCCCAGGCCCGGTAATAACCACCTTGTCATGTTTCCTCCCTCCTCCGGCGGTCATGCCCCAAAGCTGGAAGCGCCTTTAAGAGTCCCATAAAAAACAGGGCTAAAGCCAGCAGGGAAATAAAAAGTCCCAACCGGAAAGTCGTGGGCTCGTAACGGAAATCCACCTGATGGCTCCCCGCTTCCACGGCTACGGCCATGAAAAGGCCGTAGGCCCTCAGGATAGGCGAGGGCCTGCCGTCCATCCAAGCGTGCCAGCCTGGAAGGCAGTTTTCATTAAAGACAAGATATCCCGGTTGTCTGAAATCGCCTTGAAAGGAGGCGCGGCCGCTGCCCTCGCGGGTAAAACCCCGGGCCGAAGGGGCCCGCCGGGGCCGTTGAAGGGGGGCAAGGCTGGCGAACCCAGCCGGACCTTGCTCCAAGTAAACCCTGTCCCGCCAGCCGCTGCCGGGCCGGGCAAGGAGGTTGAGGACATCGGACCGGCTGGGCAAGGCGGTCCCGTCCGGAACAAAACGCATGTCCCCAGAAGCCCCCGGATTGAGATTGAGGTACCGGTCCCCGGATTTTCCCACCACGCGGTATTTGGGTGACGGGAGGGGTTGGGGCAGGAGAAAAAGCCGCACCCCCGCCACATCCAAGAGGTCTCCCTGGTATGGGAACCCTTCGCCCGTATATTTCATCAGGTTCTCCAATTCCAAGGGATAAATGGAAAGGTAAAAGCTGGGGGAGCGGATGCCCGCAACGGCATTGGCATTCGCCATGAGGGATTCCACGGGCGCCAACAGGGAATCCTCCAAGGCGTTTTCACCCGAATAATAGGCGGGCCCGGGCGTCAGGCTTAAGATGCGCCCCCCTCCGGCCAGGTCGGCGATGGCGGAGGACTTCTCCTTCCATTGCGCCGTGAGGTAGGGGTTGGGGACGGAGCGAACGACCTGGAAGGGCACTAAGAGAAGGTCCAAAACCCAAAAAAGCCCGGCGGCCGTCGCCAGCCAGGCCCGGCCTGGGGCCGCGCCTTCCCGCTGGAACCGGGCGAAGACGGTCGCGGCGGCCGTGGCGGCGCAAAAAAGGAAGACCGGCGCGGCTTTGGAAGGCTCCAGCCACTCCAGCCATTTCAAGTGGAAGATCCCCCAAAAAGGAATATGCCCTCCCCCCATCCATAACAAAAGGCCCACGGCCGCCCCGGTCCAACCCCACGGGTGTCTTCTTTTTAAAAAAAGGCAGCCGGCCAACAGAACGCCCAAGGGTACAATGCCGAAATAAAGGTTAAAGGCGAAATTGGCGGGCGTGCCGCGGTAGAGGTTGGAGGCCGGCAAGCCCAGGATGTCCGGCCTGAACAGGGTTAGGTATTCCACCGGCCTGGTGAAATAGGGGAACTCCTTCCACCATCCCCCCCTTCGGGCATCCAGGAGAAATTCCAGGAAGGGCAGCCATTGCAAGGACGCCGCCAAGAAGGAAAAAACCAAGGCGGTTCCCAATGCCACCCGGCATTTCCGGCCGGGTTTTTGGGACAGCACCCAAAATAAAATGGAAATCCAGGTATAAAAGACGAAGATCGGATAACCCGCCAATAGTTGAAGGCTTAGGCAGCCCGCTAAAAGGCCGAAACGGCCCAAGCCGGGTTTTTCCAGGAGCCTTTGGGAGGAGGCGAAGATCCAGGGAACCCAGGCGAAGGCCGAAAGGTGGTGGGGGTATCCCCAGCATTCCACGGCCAAACCGCTTCCAGCGTAGGAAAGGGCGCCCAGCCAGCGGGCTGAAAAAAGCAACCGTTGGGTCTTGAGCCA
>JASHQZ010000212.1 GCA_030038835.1 candidate division FCPU426 bacterium | reverse complement strand
TAAAGCCAGGTCGGCCAGGCCCTTCTTGAGTCCGGGCCCCCGGAAACCGTTCATCGAAGTGCGGTTGGCCTTGTCGTAGGAGGATTTGAATACCAGGGGCACCCCGAACTCATCCGCGATGCCCTTGATGGTCTTGGCGGTCTTCAGGAGGAAATCCGTGCCCTCGATCACGCAGGGTCCCGCGATCACGAAGAATTTGCCGTTTTTGCCAAGCTGTTTAACGTCGATCAAAGCAAACCTCTTTTACCACAGAGTACACAGAGGGCACAGAGCGAGACATTGGATGATAAATCTCAAAGATTTTACTCTGCGGGCTCTGTGACCTCTGCGGTTCAAGCTTTTATTTTTTTAGAACCGTGTTTGACCGCCGCCTTCACGAACTCCCGGAACAGCGGGTGGGGGTTCAAGGGCCGGCTTTTCAGCTCGGGGTGGAACTGCACCCCCACGAACCAGGGGTGGCTGGGCAGTTCAATCATTTCCACCAGGTTGCCGTCGGGCGAAAGCCCGCAAAGCCTCATGCCCTTGGCTTTGAGCCTGTCCCGGTAAGCGTTATTCACCTCATAACGGTGGCGGTGCCTTTCGTGGATCAGGGTCTGTTTATAGGCCTGGTAGGCCTTGCTGCCCTTTTCCACCTTGCAGGGATAAGCCCCCAACCGCATGGTGCCCCCCAGCCCCTGGATTTTTAACTGGTCTTCCATCATGGAAATGACCTCGTCCGGCGTCTTGGGGTTGAACTCGCCGCTGTTGGCCTGTTTCAGCCCCAGCACGTCGCGGGAAAACTCGATGACCGCGCATTGCATGCCCAGGCAAATGCCGAAGAAGGGTATCTTCTTTTCGCGGACATAGCGCACCACTTCGATCTTGCCCTCGATGCCCCGGTCCCCGAACCCCCCGGGCACCAGCACTCCCGAAACACCCTTGAGCAGGGAGGCCGGGCCCTTCTTTTCCACTTCCTCCGAATCCACCCAGCGCAGTTTGACCCGCGCCTGGTTGGCCACGCCCGCGTGGGTGAAGGATTCGATGATGGACTTGTAGGCGTCGTGCAGTTCCACGTACTTGCCCGCGATGGCGATCTCCACCTCTTTCTTGGGGTGGTAGATCTGGTGCACGAACTTGGCCCACTGGAGCATGTCCGACGCGGAGGATTTCAATTTGAGCCTTTTAATCAAGAATTCGTCCAAACCCTGCAAGTGGAACAGGAGGGGGACCTCGTAAATGGATTTCGCGTCCAGGGCCTCGAACACCGCCTGGGTCGGCACGTTGCAGAAAAGGGAAATCTTGGATTTCACTTCGTCGTTCAAGGGAACTTCGGTGCGGCAAAGGATGACGTCCGGCTGGATGCCGATTCCCCGCAATTCCGCAACGGTCTTTTGGGTGGGCTTGGTCTTCAGCTCCCCCGAGGCCCCGATATAGGGGAGGAGGGTCAGGTGGATGTTCACCACGTTTTCGCTGCCGACGTCGAAGCGGAACTGGCGGATGGCTTCCATAAAGGGCATGCTTTCGATGTCCCCGATGGTGCCGCCTACCTCCACCATGCAGACGTCCACCTTGTGTTCCTGGGAAATCTTCAGGATGGCTTCCTTGATCTCATTGGTGATGTGCGGCACCACTTGAACCGTCTTGCCCAGGTAATCGCCCTTGCGCTCCTTGGAAATGACCGCGTTGTAGATCTTGCCGCTGGTCACGTTGTTGGCCCGGGAGAGCTTGACGGAAAGGAACCGTTCGTAATGGCCCAGGTCCAGGTCGGTTTCGGCCCCGTCGTCCAGCACGAAAACCTCCCCGTGCTGGTAGGGGCTCATGGTGCCGGGGTCCACGTTGAGGTAGGGGTCGAACTTGGCGATGGTGACCTTAAGCCCCCTCGACTCCAAAAGACGCCCAATGGAGGCTGAAGCGATGCCCTTTCCCAGGGATGAAACCACGCCGCCGGTTACGAATATGTACTTAGTCATTCAAAATCCTCCGTTTAAATTCAAACCGCTTTGAATCCAATAGTTGTGAGTTTCGAGTGTTGAGTTTTAAGTTACTGAAATTTTTGGATTCACAAATGAATCCGAAAACACCCACAACTCAAAACTTAAAACTCAGAACTCAAAACTTTTTTCTCCTCAGGTGCTTTTCGACCTTTTTCACATCGGCCGGTACATCGACGGCTGTCGACGTCACTTTTCTTATGGCGGCCCGGATCACCACCCCATTTTCCATGGCCCGCAACTGCTCCAGCTTTTCCGTCAACTCCAGGGGCGTGGGCTTCAGGGTCGCCATGAGTTGCAGCCACCCTGGCCGGTAGCCGTAAAGGCCCATATGCTTGTAAGCCCTGGGCATTCCACCGCCTGCGATGAGTTTTGCCGAACCGTCACGGGGATAAGGAATGGGCGCCCGGGAGAAATAAAGCACGTCGCCTTGGGGGCCCAAAACCGCCTTGACCACGTTGGGGTCCAGCCATTCTTTCCTGTCCGTTAGGGGAATCACCACGGTAGACATCAAAACCCTCGGGTCTTTTTGGAGCACTTCCACGG
>JASHQZ010000002.1 GCA_030038835.1 candidate division FCPU426 bacterium | reverse complement strand
ATCTGCTGGAAGATTAGGAAAAGGGGTTGTTAAAGATCAAGTTTAGGGGGTTTTATGATTCGTTTAAAAGCAAAGGGGTTTACTTTGATTGAGCTGATGATTGTTGTCGCAATCATCGGAATTTTGGCGGCCATCGCGATTCCGCGGTTCGCCCAAATGCTGGAAAAATCGAGGGAAGGGTCGACCAAGGGCAACTTGGGTTCCATTAAGTCCGCCGCTTCGATTTACTACGGCGACACCCAAGGCACTTGGCCGTCCACGCTGGAATCCATGAGCATTTACGGCTTCAGCCGTTACCTGGACAACCTCTCCTCTGTGAAGGTCACGGGTGCCTTCGTGGCTGGCGCCACGAGTCCGGCGGGGAACTTGGTCACCATGACCATAATGAGTTCGGTTCCGACGGGAAGCGGCACGGGATGGCTTTACGACAGCAACTTCGGAAGCGTGTACGTGAACAGCACGGTAAGGGATTCGAAGAGCCTTCCGTATTCGTTTTACGGCTTTGAGTGATTTTGTTAGGCTAAGCGTGGTAAAAGCAATGGGTGGCATTTGTGCCACCCATTGTCTTTTATTTTGAGTGAGGAATTATTCGTGAGGTGAACCATCCAAGCCCTGATGACCCCTTTCTTTTCAACTCTTCTGGGCGCATGCATCGGTAGTTTCCTAAATGTTTGCCTGAGACGTTGGAAAAGCGGTGGGAATATCCTTTACCCTCCTTCCCAATGCCCCCACTGTCATCAATCCATCCTTTGGTATGATAACATACCCCTTTTAAGTTTTCTCTTCCTCAAGGCAAGATGCCGCTTTTGTGATGAACCCATTTCCTGGCAATATCCGGCGGTTGAAGGCGTGACCGCCATATTGTTCGGGCTCTCTGCCATTCGTTTTCAACAAGAAGAAAAATTGCTTTTGCTGGTGGCAAGCTTTTTCTTTGTCGGTTTTATGGTGCTGTTGGGCACCAGCGACTTGAATTGGAAATTGTTGCCTCATCCCTTCACGAACGGTTTTATTTTGGCGGGATTTCTATCACCGATAAGTGGCGCTTTTTTTTCTTTGACGGATTTCTACCGCGCCGTTAGTCATTTTGTTTTGGTGGGATCCATCCTGTATGGAATAACCCAAATTATTCCAAATGGGTTAGGGGGCGGGGACATCAAGATGGGGGCAGGGTTAGCCCTATGGCTGGGACTTTCTAAAACAGTCTTCGCCCTTTTTTTGGCTTTTGGAGCAGGATTTGTAGTGACGGCTCCCCTTCTTTGGAAAAAGAAGATCACCCGAAAATCAATGATACCATTCGGCCCTTTTCTATCGTTCGGATCCTTGGTGGTTTGGTTCTGGCCTGACATTGTAACTCGATGGGGGATGGGTTTATGAGTTTATTTTCCAAAACGATTGTCGGCCTGGATATTGGCTCTTCCAGCGTGAAAATTGTGCAACTGAAACCTGCGGGAAATCAATGGCAGCTCGCGGCCGTAGGAATGGTTGAGATTGCCAGAGACTCACTTGAGGTTAAAAACCAGGATGCCCAGCGTTCGGCCGTTGTGGAGGCTGTCAAACGTGTTTATAAGGAAAGCGGAATAAACGCAAAAAACGTGGTCACTTCGTTATCTGGGGACTCCGTTATTATCCGCTATGTCAAACTTCCCTTTATGACGGCTGAAGAACTTCGGGGAGCTATTTCCAAGGAAGCCGAACAATACATTCCCTTGAACATTGACCAAGTCGTCCTGGATTTCCAGATATTAGGGGAAACGCAGGAGGATGGTCAGAAAAAATTGGATGTCCTGCTGGTGGCGGCTAAGGTCGATGTTGTGGACCAGCATTTGTTGACGCTTAAATCTGCCGGCTTAACGCCCGTGGCGATTGATGTGGATGCTTTTGCGCTGCAAAACGCTTATGAAATCAACCGCGTTGAGCCTGGAGAGGAAACGGTCGCCCTCATCAACATGGGGGCGTCATTAACTACCATCAATATTTTGGAGGGCAACAATACCCGGTTTACCCGTGATATCCCGGTGGCTGGAAACGACTTCACCAAGGAAATCCAAAAGGAGTTCAATTTAAAATTTTCAGAGGCAGAAGAGTTGAAAAGGTCCCATGGCGCCATTTCCATGGAAGAAGACGACTTCAGCTTGTCCACTGTTTCCCAAAAAGACGACCGGGTTTTAAGGATGTCGGATGTCATGACACCCGTTTTAAATAAATTGCTGGGAGAAATCAGGCGTTCGTTCGACTATTACGAAACACAGGCCCGTAAAAAAACCGTTGAACGGGTTATCCTTTTAGGCGGGAGCTCTCGGCTTAAGAACGTCAACCGTTTTTTAGCTAACAAACTGGGAGTTCCAGTGGAGTACTTCGCCGCTTTCCGCAATGTCGAATCCCTTAAGGCCATTGATCCCGAGCAATTGGCCGAAAAGGAATTCCATATGGGGGTCTGTGTGGGGCTGGCTCTGCGACAGGCGGGATTGTAATCATGATCAAGATTAACCTTATTCCCGTCAAAGAAAAAAAGAAACGCAAGGAATTTTTCCTCATTTTTTGGGTCGTTGTTTTTTTCATCTCTGTGGTTTTGAGCTTATTTTATGTCTATGTCAAGAGGCTGGCGGTCGTCAATGACTTAAACAAGCAAATCGAGGAAGTGCAGAAGGAGTCCGAGGGTTACCAGGATAAGATTAATGAAATGAAGGATCTTCAAGCCAAAAAAGACAGTCTGGATGCCATCAAAAAAACAATCCAAGGGATCTCGGAAATACAAAGAAAGGTGCTGGCGGCCGTCGACCAAGCGGCCGCCAATTTACCGGACGGAGTTTGGCTCACGCGGCTTGCACAGAGTTCGGGCAACGACGCGAACAAGTTCACCCTTCAGGGATACGCGACATCGATGGAACAAATGAAAAATTATGTTTCGAGCCTGCAACAGCCTGGGGGATTATTGAAAGAAGTGACATTCGAAGAAAAAAACTATTCGTCATCCGTCAACGGTTCCATGCTTTACCAGTTCGAAATCAGTTTTAGGGTCAAGGACCAAGGAACATGAAAATAACGCCCCTGCAACAATACCTTATCCTCGGCGCCTTAGCCTTCTTGGGAATTGTCTTCCTTTTTTATCAATTTCTTTTAAAGCCCATCAACGCCAAGATCGACACCCTTCAAAGCACCCTCAACCAAAAAAAGCAGGATTTGGAAGCGGCCAAAGCGATGGTGGCGAAATACGTTGAATTTAAGAAGGAGGCGGACTCCATACAGCGGGAACTCGAGTGGTACCAAAACCGGATCCCTCAAACAATCGATAAAACAAAATTTTTGGAAGCTATCAGTTTCGCCCAAAGCCGTTCGGGAATCGTCCTTACCAGCCTTACGTTTCAGTCCCCCACAACGCCCAAGGATTATACCGAGGTTCCAGCCTCCATTCGTTTGAATTCCGATTTTGGAGGGCTGGTCAATTTCTTGTATCAAACCAGCACATCCAATTTGTTTATGACCGTCAGGGATTTAACCGTGACCCCGGCTTTTGCCGCCGATCATCCCAACTTTACGATCCAGGCCCAAATGGTTGTCTCTGGAATCGAGGTGAAGCAATGAAAAAAACTGCGCTTTGTTTTGGCACCATTGCGGTTTTCTTAATTTTGCCCTTCCGGATGAACGCCCAACAGGAGGATGTGCCCGAACCGGTTTTTCTCAATTTTTCGATACAACCCCCCTATGTTCCGACATATCATGGAAGGGATCCGTTTAAACCACTTAACTGGGTGACCAGCCGGCCGCAAATATCCATCGCGGAATTGAAATATTTCGGCATCATGGATGCTGGCTCAGGGCCCATGGCCTTATTCGGATGGCGAACGGACTCTTCGCAGGAATATACATTGAAAAACAGGAAGCTTTATAACGATGCCGGCCTTCCGGTCGATGGGGTAGTGGGGGACATTACCGCTTCCCAGGTCATTTTGACCCAAGGCGACCAGAAAATAACCTATCCCAGGAATTAAAAGGAGTCGCGGAAATGTGGGGTCCCCGCTCATTCATGAAGATTTGGTTGGCGGCGCTTTTGATGGCCCCTGCGTTGCATCAGGCCTGGGCCGACGACATTGAGATCGACTTGGGCGGCGCTTCGACCCCCACGCCAAAGTCTTCACCGGCTTCGAACGCTGGTTCCGTCCAGCCCACACCTGCAGTAAGCACCGAAAATGAAACCGCTTCCGGTGCGAGCAGCGCGACTTCCACTCTGCCCACTGGAAGTCGGCAAATCAGCCGGATCCACTTTGTCTCCGAAGGCAATGGCACAAGAGTGGCCATTGAGGGCCAAGATCTTCCCCAACCTTCAGTGAGCAGACTTTCGGCGAGAAAAATCCTAATGAAGTTCTCTGGTACCACTCTGGCGATACCCACCAGCTTGAAAGGGAACAATGGTATCGTTAAAGATGTCCGCTCGGCGATGCATTCAAAAACCGCTTGGCTTGTTTTCGACGTCAGGGGACTCAAAAAATGGCAAGTGGATAAAAGTGACGATGGATACGCTTTGTTTTTGAACGCCACACCCGTTTCAAAAGAGGCTTCTCCTGAAACAGAAACGCCCGAACCTTCCGCCAACGCTATGGACAGCAGTGAAAAGGGCCCTTTCTCCACGCTGATCGATGCCTCTCTTAAGCCGACCGATGGCGGGGAAAAACTCGTCTTAACCTCGGATAGCCCCTCTAAGTACACCGTTCGGAAGCTATCCCAGCCCGAAAAAATAATTGTTCATTTTTACAACACGAAATTGGAAATCGCCAACAAATTGATGAAGTTTAAGAACAGCGATCCGGCCTTGCAAAAGGGGGGCCTCCTCTCCGTGGAGTTCCGCCAAATCGGGCCTTCGTTTTCACCCATTTCAGAGGCTCTGTTGACTGTCTTGCCCGGTACCGTCGACCAAGTTGACAGGGATTTAAACCAAATCGTCATAACCCTCAATGCCCCACCCCCGGCCCCCGAGGCGCCGGTCGAGAGAAAGGGAAACCTCAACCAGCTTGTTTCCATGGATCTCCAAAATGCCGACATGAACGCTGTTGTTAAAACGTTGGCCAGCGAGGGGGGGTTTGATTTGGACTTGGTTTCCGGACCCGTTTCGGGAGTCGTGAACCAAAAATACAAGGATATCCCACTCAAAACGGCTTTGGCCGATTTGCTAGGGCCTATTGGTTACGCCTATGACGTGCAAGGCAATAGCCTTCGGATCGGCCCTCAATCCGTGCTGACCTCCACTAAAGCCATCCTTCCCCACGTCACGGAACTGATCGCCCCTTCGGGCGGCATGACGCCTGCCCAATTCGACTCATTGGTTCGCCCCCTCCTGAGCCCCAGCAATGCCGTTTCCTTCGAGGCGGATCCGGTCCGGAATATGCTGGTGTTAATCGGTACGGCGGGCGATATCGCGGATTACAAAAGGGCCATCCGTGACTTAAAACTGGATGAAAGCACCGAGAGCAACCGCATCACCCGGGTGGTGAAAATCAATTATGCGGATCCGAACCAGTTAAGCAGCATCCTCCAAAACTATTTGACGCCCGTTGGGAAGATACAGGTGTCCCCCGCCAATTACGAACTGGTGATATGGGAAACCGCCACTAACATGGGAACTTTACTGGAATTGATCAATGAGTTGGACCGAAAGCCACCCCAGGTTTTGATCGAATCTAACATCGTCGAGGTGACCAATGAGGCGGATTTGAACATGGGGGTTTCGTGGGGTTTAAACAAAACGACCGGCAATCCCACCGTGGGGGGGACGGTGGGTACCGGATCGCTATCGAGCTACGGGAACATCACCTTTGGGACGGTGCAGGCGGGCATCAACGTCGCCGCCGAGATCGAAGCCCTGGAAACCCACAAAAAAGCCAAAATCATCTCCCGGCCAAGGATCGCCACCACCAACGGCGTCCAAGCGGAGATCAACGAGGTTGAAAACATCGTCTACACCCAAATCCAAAATACCCTGTCCAATGGAACCGAAGTCTCAACGACGACTTTCCAGCAATTACCCCTGCCCATCGACCTTAAAGTGACGCCGCGGATCAGCGACGACGGCACCATTACCACCCAAATCATCGCCTCCATCACTTCCCAAACTGCGGTGGTTTCAGGCGGCTCGGCAGGCTCCATTGCGCCGCCCCAAACGGACGTTCAAACGGCGACGACGACGATCAACACGAAAAACGGTGAAACCATCGTCATCGGCGGCCTGGTCCGGGAAACCGCGAACGAGACCGATAATGGCATTCCGATCTTATCCAGCATTCCAATCATTGGGAGCCTCTTTAACGAAATGCAACGGACGAATCAAAAGGAAGAATTGGTCATCTTTATCACGCCTACCTTGCTCGAAGACTGAAAATTTTCCAAACTCCCGTTCAAAGAAGCGCCTGCCGAAGGCGCTTCTTTTTTTCATACGAGTGATATTAAATCGACGCGAATAA
>JASHQZ010000211.1 GCA_030038835.1 candidate division FCPU426 bacterium | reverse complement strand
GCGGGTTTCGTGCTGTTGGGGGCTTACTTGCTTTACCAGAACTTGATGAAGATCGGGCAGTAAGGGCATTTCAAACGGCTGTTTTTCTGCAACCCTTAGAGCCGGTAACAAAATTAACCCAAACCCTCGCCCCTTGCGGGAGAGGGTAGGGTGAGGGGTGTTTTCGCCAAGTAAAATCCACCCTCACCCCGGCCCTCACCCCTCGAGGGAGAGGGGATAGGCTTTAAAAACGAATTTTGTTGCCGGCTCTTAATTCTTCCCCGTCAGGCCTTTTTCTTCTTCCCAGAGCCGCGCCCTTTCTTCGGGTCTGCCTTGGCGTTTTGGTAGCGCTTGCGGATGTAATCCTCCACGGCCGAGCCCGTCTTCAACGGCGGGACCATGTCGTCATGGTGTTCCACGCCCTTGGTTTCGTTCCGGCCGGGAATGCGGGAGGCCAGGTCCGCGTGGACCTTTTCCAGGTGGGTCGGCGTATCGGGGATGGCGGAGGCCTTGGGATTGACCGGCGGTTTCACCCCGGCCAGGGGGTTGTCGGTGCGGGGCGTCGCGAGGCTCAGGACCCCACCCACGTCCATGGCCGCCGCGTCCCTTTGGGTCAAGGACGGGAGGCTGAAGCGCTTTTCCACGGTCTTCAACAGCGACGTGTGGTCGAAGGGCACCGGGGCGCCGCCCGCGCCCTGGGTCACGCGGTACACCGTGCCCGCGGGAATCCAGGGCGAAACCAGGACCGTGGGCACCCTTAAGCCCAAGCGGCCGAAGCCGAAATCATACTCGCCCGCCGAGTTGTCCGGAGCGACCGTGGAGGGCGGCGCCACGTGGTCGTAGCATCCACCGTGCTCGTCGTAAGTGACCACCAGCAGGGTTTCGTTCCAAACCTTGGAGCCGAAGAGGGTGTTGTAGACCTGGCTGATGAACTGTTCGCCCGAGGCCACGTCATAGTTGGGGTGCTGGCTGTTGCCCCGGCTGTCCCAGGAAGGCTCCAGGAACACGAAGTTGGCCAGGGTGCCGGCCTTGACCGCGGCCTGGAAGTCGGTGAAGAGGCCGAAGTTGCTTTCGGGGGCGTTGGAAATCTCCGCCACCGAACTGCGGGTCAAGGGGGGCGAGGTGTAGCCGTAAACGGCCCAGGTGAGCCCCTGGGCCTGAAGCAGGCTGAAGATGCTCTTGGCCGTGAAGACCCGGGTCTTGTCGTCCAAATGGCCCTGGGAGGTGGCCATCAAGGCGAAGGCCCGGTTGGGCAGGGTCTCGGTGGGCGCGGAACAGTACCAGTGGTCGCAAACCGCGTAGCCCGAGGCCAGGCCCGAAAGCACGGGCAAAAGATCCGGCGTGAAACACCCCATGATGTCCGTTTCCTGGGTGCCGGGGAGGATGGTGAAGCCCTTCTGGCTTTTCTCCCATTGGAGGGTGGCGGCGAAGTTTTGGATGAAGCCGTTGTTATCGGCCGGGGCCCCGGCCGCGGGATTGGTGGTCCCGAAAAGCTGGGCATTGGTGTTATGGAAGCCTTCGCCCGGGTCGGCCTTGGGGTAAAAGTAGCGGTTGGGGTCCTGGGCGCCGATGGGGAAGACCTGGAAGGGCTTGCCCTGGCTGTCGGGATTGCTTTCGTTGCCGGTGAGCCCCTCGAAGGGCTGGCCTGAGGGGGACTGGCCGTGGGGGTAGAGGAAGCCCAGCATGTGGTCGAAGGAACGGTTTTCCAGCATCAAGACCACGAAGTGGTTGACGCTGGAAAGGCCGCCAGCCGGGCCCCCCGCCGGGGATCCGGCCTTTGGTTTACGGGCCACCTCAAGCTTCCTTGATGGCCTGCATTTGGGCTTCCAGCTGGTCCAGGGTCAGGCCGCCGGGAGTGGTGTTCTTGGCCTCGATCCAATCGGTGTCGGCCAGGGCGTAGACCTCATCCACGAACTGGGAGAAAAAGGCCCAGGTCATGGTGTAGTACTGGCCCCAGGAAATCACCCGGGCCCCGTTGGCGTCGTAGCCCGCCAGCACCACCGCGTGGCCGCCCACGCTGCTGTTGTCCCCCGAGGGGTCGACGTCCCACACCGCGGGGGGCTGGGCCCCGGGCGGCATGAGGAAGGCCGGCACGTTGAAGCCGATATAGGCCACGCCGCAATCGTAGATGGTGCTCTTGACGTCGTCCAGGTTCCGGGGGTCCACCTCCACGAAGGCCGCCAGCTTGTTGCGGGCCTGGCCCTTGGGGCCCGTGGGCGCCCCCGAATTCACCCAATAGGTCAGCACGTGCTGCTCGTTTCCGCCCGGCCCTTCCCCGCCCTTGCGCGGGTTGTAGCCGCAGGCCAAGACGTAAAGCCTCTCCACGTCATTGTCGGGCTCGGTGTCCATGGAGGATTCCGCGTTGAAGCTCCAGACCTGGAGGGCGTGGTAAACCGCGGCGCAGGTGCAGTCGCCCAGGGTGTCGTTGAGCATCATGCCCAGGTTGGCTGGCATCTTTTGGGTCCAATCGCAGCTGGCCGGGGGCGGGGGCAGGGTCTGCCCGGCGATGAGCGCGCTCAAGTGGGGAACGCGGGGGTCATAGGTGCGGTGGAGGCGGCCGAACTTGAAAGCCTTGGCCGGGTGCTTGGACAGAGTGGCTTGGGTCATGGGATTTCTCCTTTGCCGGTAGTTTTTTGGGTGAGGGAAAAACTATAGGCCAGGCACGGCGCAATCCCGGATAATTCTTTGTTAAATATTTTTGCCTAATTACTGGCCGGGCAATTCGCCGGTCCACCAATTTCTCCCCTTGTCCCAAAGAAGACCTTCCCCTTTCACCAACCAGGCGAAACCAAAGGTCGTGATGGCGATGAACTCAATCAGAAGGAGAGGCTTTAGGGGCGCTAAAAGATTGTCCAGCCGCGTCTCCCATAAGGCGTTGACAAGGAGGCCCAACAAGCAAAGGATGAGCACCCCGCCGCAGGCCTTATAAATAACATTGCGCCATCTTTTTTCACGGGTACGGTCCTCCGGCTTGTATCCGGACCGGGTGAATTGGAAAAGGCAAAGATAGGTAATGGCCAAAAAGAAGATCGCCGCGGCCCAACTATGAAGGGTGTGGTCCGGCTCGGCCTCCACGCTATTGGGATAGCCCACCTGGGTTGGAAAAAGGCCGACCCCGATGGCGGCCACGCCCGCGATAAAGCTTCCCACGTGGTCCCCCAACTCATAACCCAGGTAACAGCAAAGAAAGACCCCGATGGCGCACATGGTGCCCACGAGAACGAAACCGGCGGGTGTCACGACAAAGGCGGAGATGGAATCCTGGAAATGGCACCGGTTCACCAGCCAAAGGACCGGAACCAAAAGGAGTCCCATGAATCCTACGACTTTCCGGTAATGGAGGGTGGAAAGGAGGAGTGATTTTTCCTCGGGTTGGGATTTCCCAACCTTTGGAACGGATTTTTTTCGAGACGTATTCAGGGAAGCCATATAACCCTCCGGAAATATTTGATGCCCAAACTCGTATTTCGTTTTTCCAGGCCCGGCAACCTTTAAGGCGCTGAAAGCATTTCGTCCAATTCCTTTTGGCTGGCCACCAGGCGGGTTTTGTTGATTTTAGCCCAATCCTCGGGGGAAATGGCGATCTTGGCCGAGACGGGGTAGTACCTGGCGAAGGTATCGCGCACGGAAGAATCCGCGCTGATCCGGTTGGTGAGGGCCATCAGGTTCGCCGCGTCATAGCCCTTCAGGCCGTAGGCGGCGTCGAAATCGTACTCCAGGCCCCACTGCCCGCCCCCACCCCCCTTGGCCGTTTCGAGGTTTTCCAGGTAATAGGTGGCCATGTCCAGGACCGCGCCCGAGGACTTGTCGTATTCCATCACCTGGAACCCGGGGTTGTTGAAGCGGATGGGACTCACCGCCGGGCAGATATGGGTGACGAGGAAAGGCCCGCCATGGGCGTCCCGCAGCAGTTTGAAATCGTCCATGTGGGTGTGGCCCGCGAAGATGAAATCCACCGTATCCGGGTAGTCCCGCATCAAGTCGGTGAAGGCTTCCTCCTCCCGCTTGCCCCAGAAGAATTTGCCCGGTTTTTTGCCGTCCGGCTTGGCCAAGGCCTTGAGCGTGCCGTAAACGTCCGTTTGGGGCGGGATGTGCAGGATGAGCTGCACCTTCTCGTGGTTGGCCCGCGCCGCCTCCAGACGCCCCTTGAGCCAATCCAACTCCTCCGCCCCGGCCTGGTCGTTGGGCTGGGCATGGCAGGAGTCGGGGGAATAATGGTTCGACCAGAAGATGTCGTTGATGGAAACCAGTTCCACGCCCTTCAGGGTGGGATGGGGCAGCTCGTAATAGCCCGCTTCGGCCATGGTCTTTTGGGCCCCGGGATGGCCCTTGAGCACGGCCCATTCCGCCGCCAGGGCCCCCAGGAAGGGGGTTTGGGTGGCCATCATGTAGTCGCCGCATTCGGAATCGTTGTTGCCCAGGCAGAAATAAACGGGCGTCCCGGCCAGGCGCTCCTGCACTTCCCTCGCCACGAAGACCTCGGTTTTGGTCACGAAGTCCTCGTAGGCCCGCTCCTCCTTGCCGCCCAGGGGCTCGAACAGGGCCCGGGAATCGTGCACCAGGTAATCGCCGGTCACCACCGCGAAATCATAAGGCCCCTTGTCCGCGGCGGCCTTGAGCGCCGACACGAGCAGGGGGTAATTGGCGTCCTTGCCCGGGGCCGCGAATGCCTGGTTGGACGAGGACTCGAGGATGGATTCCCACTTTTCCACCGGCGCGGCGATCAATTGGGGCACGAGGGAAGGGTCCTCGAAGGGATCCAGGTGGATGTCGGACAAAAGCAGGATGTCGCCGGTCCCAGCCCGGCCTTGATCCTCCCAGGGCAGGCCCTTGGCCCGGGCCTGCGGGGCCGCGCCTAAAGCCCAGAGCAACATCCATAAAAGAACGGTATTTTTAATCTTCATGGCGGTTTCCTTTCGGAAATTGGGGATCGTTTTTGAGGATGATGATGAACGAGGAAGGCGGGAAATGTAAAGAAGGGGTTCATTTATTCCCAAGATTTAAGCGCGGCGTCTTTGGGCACACCCTATCTCATTTTCCTTCAACAGGCGTCCCATCCGCCTTGAAATCACTGTCATTGGAAT
>JASHQZ010000210.1 GCA_030038835.1 candidate division FCPU426 bacterium | reverse complement strand
TGACCGATGGAGCCCTGGCGGGACAGCCGGGGCCCCTCAAGAAGGGCCCCTTCCGAGAGGCTCTTCTTGAGGGGGAAAGGCGGGAGAGATGAACCCCTTGTCATCCAAGGCTTTGGCTCGAAATTTTCGTATGCTCTATCTCAGGGCTGCGATGGCGGCCGCCTTCGCCGCTCTCTCCTGGGGCGCGGGCTTCGCCGCCGACGCCGTTTCCATGACGATCACCTCCAAGAACGGGGATTACCAGCTGAACGGCTCGTTCCGGGTGGAGGCCGACCCCTCGGTGATTTGGGACGTCCTGACCGCTTATGAGCAAATCCCCCGTTTCGTGGGCAGCCTCAAGAAAAGCCATGTGGAGCAGGACCTGGGCCCCTATCACTTCCTCCTAGACCAGGAATTCGAGGGCGGTTTTCTTTTTTTCACCAAGAGGGTCCGCGTCCTCCTGGACGTCCATGAGACTTGGCAGCAGCAAATCGAATTTTCCGATATCGATCATAAGGACTTTAAGCTCTACCAGGGCGGTTGGGACGTGAAGGCCGCCGGGGACGGGGCCCAGGAAATCACCTACACGCTGGAAGCCCGGCCCAATTTCGACGCCCCCTTCATGGGTGACAACATGAGCGGCGGGACCAAGGACCTCTTGTCCTGTGTTCTCAAGGAAATCCTCCGCCGCCAGGCCATCCTCGACGCGCAGCGGAAAAAAGACCCGCCGGCGGCCTTGGCCCAAACCACGGGCAACCTTCCTTCTTCCAACCGGCCATGAATTTTGGAAGTGTTTTATTTTTACCCCGGATCGGAATCCCTTCCACCCGCGGGGCCCTGGTAAAATGAAGCAGGAGGGGTTATGCGCAAATCCCGTTTTTTGGCATTAATAGGGCTCCTCTTGGGTTTAGGGTCTCCCCTCGGCGCCATCCTGATGAGGGCCACGCTTTCACCGCTCCCCTTCCCCTTGTTTTTGTCCCAGGAATGGGCCACCCTGCAACCCCTCTATATCTACATGCTGATGGGAACCTGCGCGGCTTTTGCCCTTTTCGGCTACGGGGTGGGCCGCGAGGAAGACACCCTCATCATCAAGGACATCGGGCTCAAGAAGGAAGTCCTTACCGACCCCTTGACCGGCCTGGGCAACCACCGCTTCCTCCATGATGCCTTCAAGGTCGAGTTCCGCAGGCACGTGGCCAGCCGCCGGCCCATCTCCTGCGTCATGATGGACCTGGACTTCTTCAAGCGCGTCAACGACAACTATGGACATCCCTTCGGCGATTTCGTCCTAAGGCAATTCGCGGTTCTCTTGAGGAAATGTATCCGGAAGGGCGACGTGGCCACGAGGTACGGGGGCGAGGAATTCCTCTGCATCCTGCCCAATTGCGGAAAGGAAGAGGCCAGGGCCGTGGCGGAACGTATCCGCGGGGAGACGGAACACCATGTTTTTTTAAACGGCCGCAGGCGTGTCAAGATCACCGTCAGCCTGGGCTTGATCACCAGTTATAAGAGTTCGGGCCTCAACTACCGGCGGCTGATCCAACTCTCGGACCAGGCCCTCTACGAGGCCAAGCGCAAGGGACGGAACCGCGTTATCCAAACCATCCTCGGCACAAACCAAAAATTCCAACGGCTTGAACCTGCCAAAAAATGATCAACCATTTTTAAGAAGTTTAGGATACACGGCTCCTGATGCCTCGATCCCTTAGAAAAACGTTAAGGCGTGGGTCTGTCCGGGGTTCTGCCCTTGTGTCTCGTTTTTGACCTTTATCCTTCCAAAACGTGGATTTCAACACGGCATTTGTCACGCAAGATAGACACGATTGCCGGGGGAATGATTCCGGCAACAGCCTTCCCCACCGGTTTTCGCCTTACTTTTGGCACATCCAACGGTAATATCCCTGGCGTTCAATCATTTTTATTACCTTCCCGTGAAATTCGTGAAATCCCCCGGACTCCCTCCTGGGCTACAAAACTGTTCGAGATGGGGTTGCCCGCGCCAAAAATCCCTGTCTTTGGATGGCACGCCCATTGCAACGATTAACAAGCAAGAATTGAAGGGGAAAAAAGGAGACTAGGATGAACGAAAACCTAACGTTGGAAACGCCTTTCGTTTCCTCGCTTTATTCCACCCATCCTTTTTATATCCTGGAGAAAAACAGCGCCGCTTCCTTCTTCGAACCCGTGGTGTCGGTCCACCGCCAGGGCGTCCTGGGCCTGGAGGCCCTTGGCCGGGCCGTGGACCCGGAAAACCTTGGCCTGGTCGATCCCCAGGATCTTTTCCGCAACATGGAAGAAGAGGACTTCTACCTCAAGCTGGGCCTGGACCGGCTTTTCCGGCAAAAGGGCCTGGAATCCTTCACGGCCTTTCAGTCCCGAAAACCGCGCCTGCTCCTGTTCCTGGACATCGAACCTTCCATCCTCGAGGAAAACATCGTGGGATCGGGTTACCTGATCAAGCAAATCGAGGACTACCGAGTGGATCCCCGGCGGGTGGTGATGCAGATTCCCCTTTCCGCCAAATGGGACCAGGCCCAGGTGGAACGGTTCATCCGGATCCACCGCCGGCACCAGCTGCTTGTCTGCCTCAAGGATATCCACGCTGGGCCCAGCCGGATGAAGGCGCTTTTAGAGTTGAACCCGGACCTCATCAAGCTGGCGGGAGACTTGGTGCGGGGGCTGGCCCGCAGCGGGGAAAAAAAGGCGGACTTCCGCAAGGTGGTCAAGCTGGCGCACAGCCTGGGCGTGGTGGTTCTGGCGGGGAACCTGGATAACGAGGAGGATGCCTTGGCGGCCCTGGAGTCGGGCGCGGACCTCCTGCAGGGAAGTTATTTTTCCAAGAACCATAGGGAAAGCCCGGTCCTGACCCTGGGGCGCAAGGCCCGCATGTTGTTTCTTTCCGAGAGGTTCCGGCGGCGTTTGAGCCGACGGGCGCAAAGGAACCGGGATCTCCGCTTCCGCTGCGGGAAGACCGCCGATTACCTTTCCGGCTATTTCAGCCGTAATCCCGCCCAAGGGTTGTCGGAAGCCGCTTCCTCGCTGTTCCGGCAGGTTCCAGCCTTGGAATGCCTCTACCGGCTGGACCCCCAGGGGATCCAGGTGGGGGAGGCCGCCCTCAACCAATACCATATTCCCGGCCGAACGCGCTTTCTTTTCGAGCCTTCGGCGCCGGGATCGGACCATTCCCTGCGGGAATATTATTACGCCCTGGCCAGGGGCTTGGACCGTTTTCTCACCGATCCTTATCTTTCCATGAACTCGGGCCATCTTTGCGTCACCGCGGCCAAGTGTTTCGACAACCCCTCGGGCGGGGGCTTTCATATCCTTTGTGCCGACTTGAATTTATCCAAGGTTTAAGGACGCCGTATTGAATTCCCCGGGCAAGCCGGGGGGGCTCCACCCGACTTTAGGGGGAGAGGGGGCATTTAAGTTGGGGGGATTCTGGACGTTAGGGTCTATAGATAAACGTTAAGGATTTTGCCGTGGATCCCTTTTCAGCCGTAAATTCCATTTCCCCAACTTCCGCTTCCCAAACCGCCGAACTCCTCGCAGCCTCGGGCAATCCCTCAGCGGCCCCTTCATCCGAAACCGCCGACCTTCTATCCGCCTCGGGGGATCCCCTGGCCGCCTCTTTTACGGACCTTATAAACGGCCTATTGACCCCGGGCATCCCCCCATCCTCCGGCTCCGGTCCCTCGGAGGCCCAGATTTTGGCCCAGCAAGCCAACGAGGAATTCCTGCGGAAACTGGCGCTTTTATCCGGCATGATGGAACAGGCCCAAAGGGCCATGGATGCCCAAAAGCCCCTTCCCGGCGGGCTTCCCACCCCGGCGGCTTCGGAGTATTACTTCGTGAAATCCCAATTGGCTCAGGTGGGTTTGCCGGGCGAGGTTACCGGCGTGGTCTGACCCGAAAACGCCGGCTTCGGCAAG
>JASHQZ010000209.1 GCA_030038835.1 candidate division FCPU426 bacterium | reverse complement strand
GGCGTCCTTGCCCGGGGCCGCGAATGCCTGGTTGGACGAGGACTCGAGGATGGATTCCCACTTTTCCACCGGCGCGGCGATCAATTGGGGCACGAGGGAAGGGTCCGCGAAGGGGTCCAGGTGGATGTCGGACAAAAGCAGGATGTCGCCGGTCCCAGCCCGGCCTTGATCCTCCCAGGGCAGGCCCTTGGCCCGGGCCTCCGGGGCCGCGCCTAAAGCCCAGAACAACATCCATAAAAGAACGGTATTTTTAATCTTCATGGCGGTTTCCTTTGGGAAATTGGGGATCGTTTTCGAGGATGATGAACGAGGAAGGTGGGAAATGTAAAGAAGGGGTTCATTTATTCCCAAGATTTAAGCACGGCGTCTTTGGGCACACCCTATCTCATTTTCCTTCAACAGGCGTCCCATCCGCCTTGAAATCACTGTCATTGGAATAATTAAAACTCCAGATGCCGATGTTGTAACCCTTCCGGGTGGTCACCCTAATCCCATCCAAGGGATTGGCACCCTCCATCGCCTGCGCCGCCAAGGCGGCGGCTTTCGCGGTTTCCACGTCTTTTTGGGGACTATCAAAGATGTTCTTGGGGAGGTAACCGGTGACGGTCAAGATGGTCCTTGAAGCGTCCGGCGCCTGCGCCGCCGGGGCGGCGTTTTTTTCGGCCCCATCCGAATTGGTTTTTGGGAGACTGACGGTTACGGTTGTGCTGGAATTGCCCGATCTTGAGTAGTAATAATGGGTGGTATTGAGGGTCACGCTGACGTTCATGAAGTCGGTTTCTTGGGACACCCGATGGCCGATGGCCAAGAGCTTGTCCATCTCGGGAAATTGAGGCATGTTGAAGAAGAAGTAGGCCCCGGCCCCTGTTAACAGTAAACAAGCCCCGCCCCAAACCCCATAGGCGACCTTCGCCCGCGTTTTCCCCTTGCCGTCCAGCTTTACCAAATCCGATGTATAGGTTCCTTTCTTGACCACCAGCGAACCCGCCACCAGGTCGTGCAGGCCCCGCTTCAACGGGTGGATCGGGACCATCAGGAAGCAACCTAAGAGGGCGCAAAAAACCAGGATGGTATAGAGGATACTCGTCCAGTCCAAGTTCAGGGTAAGCCCCAACATCTGGGCAATGGCCTGGTTATAGACAAAAAAGGCCAGGACCCCATACCTCAGGAAGGATTTAGGGAAGGACAGGTAGGAACCATCCATGGCCAGGACCTGGATGCCCAGGATTTTTTTCCCCATGCTCTGCCCCCGCCCCAGGGAGGTTTGAAGGAGGCCGGTATAGAGAAAACTGATGACCAGGCCGATCCAAGCCCCTTGCGAACCGACCTCAAAGAAGAGGTCCCCCGTGACGAGGGAAAGCAGGAAACCGACGCCTGCGAGGAAAACCGCGTCCAAAAAATCAGAAACCAGCCTTTTCCAAAAACCAATCACCATCGACCGGCTCCTTGATAGAAGGACGAAAATAAAAACCGAACCACTTTCCGCCTAATTTAACAGGTCCCCGGCCGCTTTTTTCAAGAAACAAGGGCCAGGTGGACCCTTGGGTTCTTGAAACCGTCTTGTTTTTGACCGCTTTCATGGGTTCCAAAATCCAGGAAAGTTTCCCCATTTCCTGACAGCGGTTCCCCCGCCCCCCGATTCTTCCGTCCTTTTGGCGGCCAACCCGGGGGGATCGTGCCTGCCTTTCTTTCGTCCTCGGCCACGTCTTGCAGGGCAGGAACGCCCTGGTGGAAAACTCAAATCAATGGATGACTTCCCGGATGCGGTTGTTGGCATAATCCGCGATGAAAACGTCCCCTTGGGAATCCACCGCCACGCCGTAAGGGTATGAGAGCTTGGCGGAAGTGGCCGGCCCGCCGTCGCCGGAGTAGCCGCCCACTCCCGTGGTGACCCCGCCCGAGACCGTGGAGGAGCCCGCGAAGGTACTGATGACGCCGCTGGTATTGACCATGCGGATGACCTGGTTGCCGCCGTCGGCGATATAAAGGTCGCCCGAGGAATCCAGGGCCAGGCCCACGGCATAATCGAGCTCGGCGGAGGTGGCCGGCCCGCCGTCGCCCGAGTATCCGGACGTCCCGTTGCCCGCCACGGCCGAAATGGCCCCGCTGGAGTTGACCTCCAGGACTTGGGCGTAACCCAGGGAGGCGATGTACACGTCAGGCGCCGAGTTGGCCGCCACGCCCTCGGGATAATCCAGGTAGGCCGAAGTGGCCGCCTCGCCGTTGGTGTAGCCGCTGCCGCCGCCCCCGTCACCGGCGAACTGGCTGATGTTCCCCCCGCTGACGGCCCAGGCATACTGGCTGGTGTAGTCCGCGAAATAAAAGGTCCCCGGCGAGAGAACCGCGATTCCGATAGGGGTAACAAGCGCCTCGCAGGTGGCCGGGCCGCTAACGGCCTCCGAGGAGCAGGAAGGCGCCGGGGAAATGTAACCCGCCACGGACTGGATGGTCCCGCCGCTCACCTCCCGCACGTCGTTGGACTCGGTGAAGTACACGTTGCCCGAGGAATCCACCGCGATGCCCGCGGGCTCGCTGATCTCGGCCGAAGTGGCCGACCCGCCGTTGCCGGTCTCCCCCCGGGTGCCGTTTCCCGCGATGGTGGTGATGGTCCCGCTGGTGTCCACCTTGCGGATACGGTTGTTGTAGGTGTCGGCGATATAGAGGTTGCCCGAGGAATCCACGGCGACGGCGTTGGGCTGGTAGAGTTCGGACTGGGTGGCCTGCACGCCGTCGGCCGAATATCCCGGTGTGCCGTTGCCGGCCACCGTGATGATGTCCCCGGGCCCGGGGGTGCCGGTGGGCGTGGGGGTGGAGGTGATGGAGGACGTGAAGGTGACCGTGGGCGTGGAACTGGGCGTGCCGGTGGCCGAGGGGGTCGCGCTGTTGGTGGGCGTACCCGTGGGGGTCAAGGTGCGGCTGGGGGTCGCGGTGGAGGTGGATGTCGCCGTGGAGGTGGGCGTGGCGCTGGGGGTGGATGTGGGCGAATTCGTGGAGGTGGGTGTCGGCGAGGGGGGACAGGGCGTGCCGTTGATCATGCAAGGCGTATCGGTGGGGGTGTTGGCCGGCGGCGGGGAGGGCGGGGTCGGCGTGGTGGCCGGCTTGCAGGTGAGGCCCGAGAGGGACAGGCAACAACCGGCGGCCAGCAGCAACCCGATTCCATTTCTCCATCCCATAGTAAACACCTCCCGCGCCCTTTCAGGGGCCGAAGTGATTTCGCCAGATCATGCCCTGGGGATGGGGGTTGGGCAATACACCTTAAGTGTAATTTTTCCGGCCGCGGGGTTAGGCGCTTACCTTGAAAAAAGAAAATGTTTTGAGTGGACGGGCTGGAAGGAAATTTGATTTTTAAGAAGAGCTTTTGGATTTGGGCCGGGGCCTTGAAAACGGCCGCAGCTCCTCGGGGTGGTTCCGCAAATAATTCAGCAGGTGGCGGCGCCTTTGCCGCGTCTCCGCCTGGCCGGAAACCGGGGTGGAATCCTCCCCCAGGATTTCCGGGTCGGCGGATTCCACCTTCTCGTAAATGCCCTGCCAGCGTTTCTTGACCGTCCAGGGGGACAACCGGAGGGTTTGGGCGATATCCCCGTCGGTGGCGCCCGGCAGCGCCTGGAGCAGGACCTCCTGCTGGGCGGAATTGAAATAAAACCGGGGGAGGATGGGTTTGTTGAAGAGCATGCTCATCAAGAGTTCCCCCTGCCAGGCCAGGCGGGCCCGGCGGCTCACCCCCATGAGGTAGGGATGCCGGTTTTCGGGGGTGCCGGCAAGGGAAGGGTCGGCGCGGAACTGGGGGTGGTCCCGGTAAAGCCGGAAACCGCCGGTCAAAAGGGCGTCCCTTTCCTTGGCCCCGTAAACCTCATGCATCACCTCCTGGAGGCCGTAACCCGCGTGCATGGCCAGGTAGGCTTCGGGCAGCAGCAGGAAGATCTTGGCGCAATCCGCGTCGTTGTACCGCGCATCGTCCCACCCGTAATGCAGCACCACGTTGGTGAGGGCCCCGGCCGAGTTGGCCTTGCGGATCCCTTCCCGGCCCAGGAAAAACCTCGACCTTTGGCGCCATTTTTCCAGGACCCGCAAGGGGACGTAAGGCCGGGGGCCTTCCTTGACCTGGCGCGCGAAGGAATCGGCCGCGAAAAAACTGAGACCGAAACCCACCACCCGTTTCCCCCTGGACTGGTCCAGGTCCTCCACCACGGATGAATTGCAGGCGCCCGCCTTGAGCCAATACCGCCACAGGGCCAGCAGGTCCTTGCGGGATTTGGAATCGTGCAGGAACCGGTCGCGCACCAAGGGCAGGCAGGCTTCCAGGTCGGGCCATTGGGTCGGGCGGTGGCTCAGGCGCATCGTGTCTTCCTTGAAAAGGGGAAGCCGGAGGGCATTCCAATAAGGGGAACGGCAACTGGAAGGATTATCGCAAAAAGGGGGGGCCTTAGGGCTTAAAAGCGGCGAAGCGGAGGCGCACGTAATCGGCGCTCCAGCGGCCGCCCTCGCCGCAAAGGAAGGGCCGCACTTCTTCCTGTATCTCCTCCAAGAAGTGCTCGCGGTCGCCGGGCGCCACGGCCTCCAAGTGGCCCTTGCGGAAGGTCTTAAGCCAGGCCTTGATGTCCTTGGGTAGGGGCGTGGGGCGTGGAAAGAGCTCGATGGAGCGCACCTCAAAACCCCGCTTCTCCAGCAAGGCCCGGTATTCCCCGGGCGAGGGATAGACGTTGGGCTCGGGGACTTTCCGATCCAAACCGCGTTTCCTGAGCGCCCGGCGGGCGGCCTTCTCGATCTTCTCGATGTTGCCCTTGCCGCCCATCTCGGCCACGAAACGGCCGCCGGGTTTCAAGGCCCGCCAGACGCCGTCGATGACGGCCTCCAAATCCTTCATCCAGTGAAGGGCCGCGTTGCTGAAGACCGCGTCGAACTCCTCGTTGAAGG
>JASHQZ010000208.1 GCA_030038835.1 candidate division FCPU426 bacterium | reverse complement strand
GCGTGCCCAAGGTCATCACCGAATGCGGCATCCTGGTGGGAGGCGTTCTTCTGATCCTGGGCGTTTCGCTGGGCTTCACCAACGACATGGTGGACGCCCAGATCCCGGCCCAGCTGGCGGCCTGGGTGCACAATACCGTCCATTCCCAGTGGGTCTTCCTCTTGATGGTGAACTTCATGTTGATCGTGGTGGGGAGCTTGCTGGAGATCTTCGCGGCTATCGTGGTGGTGGTCCCCCTCTTGATGCCCATGTCCGACGCCTTTGGCGTGGACCGGGTGCACATGGGCATTATCTTCTTGGCCAATATGGAACTGGGCTTTATCGCCCCGCCCCTGGGGCTCAACCTCTTCCTATCTTCCTACCGCTTCAAGAAGACCATGACCGAGGTTTACATCGCCGTGCTTCCCATGTACCTGATCCTGCACGCCATGGTTTTCGCCATCACCTACATCCCCTTCCTGACCACCTGGCTTCCCCAGTGGGTCGCCGGCCACGGCTGGTAACCCCCGTCATTGGTCGCCCACTAGAATCTTCAAGCTTGGCTTAAATGAAAAAAATAATCATCGACTT
The DNA here is from genome assembly GCA_030038835.1 of candidate division FCPU426 bacterium. Taxonomy (GTDB): domain Bacteria; phylum Oederibacteriota; class Muellerivitia; order Muellerivitales; family Muellerivitaceae; genus JAJPJW01. The sequence continues at coordinate 10,493 of JASHQZ010000208.1, read as the reverse complement.
TAAACCATCCGCGTTTGAAAGCTACGAGAGCCTGTCGAAAGATAAAAGGCTGGGCGGTTTAGCCAAGAGGTACTACAACGAGCTTTTTGATTTCCCGCCCGAAAAATGGGGGAAGCTCCGTGAGGAATTCGGAAAGGATACCTTTGTTTCCGATAACCATACCCCCTTCATCATCAAGGTGATCGTAGTGGAGGAAAAGGCGGATTCCATATGGCTTTACGTGACTGAATTTAGTCCCCGCCGACCTTGACGAAAGACTACAAAGAGAATACAATCTATCGGATGAAAAGGGGAAGTCATGAGCGTTATTTCTTATCGCACGAAATTGGATCGCCGGTTTTTGGAAAAAGCCGCTGTCCAAAAGCTAAAATACAAAAGCGTCAACGCCTTCATTGACCACGCGGTTGAAACCGCCCTCCGGAATGAATTAGGGGCTAATACGCCCGCCAAGAAGATCGTCCAGGAAATCGCCCATGTCGTCGCCAAGCATTATCCCTTGAACTTCCGGGCGACCACTGCCAATGAGGAAAAAGAAATGCTGAAAGACCTGGAAGATTTGAAATCGGGAAAAGTGAAGGCCGTCCGTGCCAAAAGGGATTCAAGCGTTTCTTAAGCGCGGGCCCGAGCCTAATGCAAATGGTTTTCGCCATTATCTATATCCCCTTCCTGACCACTTGGCTCCCCCAGCGGGTCAGCGCCCACGGCTGGTAAGCCGCAGTAAGTAATAATTGGCTTCAAGCTAGAATCTATTGACCTCCCTACTTATATTTAATGACTATCTTTTTTAGGCCCCATTTCCTTGTATAAAATTTAAATCAAATAAAGCAAAGAGCAATAATTTAGATGGTGGTGTAATTATGGTAATATTATGGTAATAATGTGGAACCATCCAAGGAGGGCACCATGTCACCTTCTGTCTTTTCAACAGTTCCAGAAAAAGATTTTTTAAAAGTATTTAATGGCGATGAGCCTAATTACCAAAAACTGAATGAGTTCACTCATTTTAAAAAAGAAGAAATTTCAAAAGCGACTGGTATTGCGGTCAGCTCCATCCGTTACGATAAAAACATACCACCGGAATTGAGAGACAGATTTACCGAGTGGGGAAGTCTTTTAAACTTGGTGGCAAGTTATTTCAATGGCGATGGCCACAAAACCGCTCTTTGGTTTACTATCAAAAACCCATTATTAGGAAATATGTCTCCACGAGATATGATTCGAATTGGACGTTATAAGCGTTTACTGTCTTTCGTTATAAACGCTCTTGAAGAAAATCGTCGAGTTTCTGGTAAATAATGTCTAGGTCCAGGGGACGTTGGAATCAAAAGCCACGGCCGCCTTACCATCCTCCTTTGAAAAAGGTCACTTACAATCTGGATCGTTTTACAATTTATGACATTGCTCAGGGCAAAGAAAGGCAGAAAGCTTTTAGTCTTGCGTATTGGAATAGAGAGAGTGAATTTGCCTATCAGCGTTCATTGATCAAGGATGAGATAAAAAAGATTTTAATTGCAGCTGCAATCAGCCCGTTTCCATTTTCAAAATTTCAACGAGGAGTTAAATATAGATGGGCATTAGATCCTTTATCTGTAGAAGGTAGTTTAAAAGACATTGGTGGACGTTTTAATATTGGCGATATAGACCGGGGCGCATTTCCTATGTTTCCGGCTCTTTATTTGGGCGAAGATAAAAACACTGTATTACAAGAAATGTTTCAGTGCCCACCAGAAGGCATCGAAGGGTTAACTTCTCATGAATTGGCTTTAACAAATTCTGATTCAATAGCTATCGTTTCGGTTTATGGTTCGTTGGAAACAATAATTGATCTCTATGAGCCGCAACGATTGCAGGGTTTTGTTGATTTAATTAAGAATTTTGAAATTTCTTCCGCAACGAAAACCAAATTAAAGAAAATAGGTGACGATTCTCGTAAGGTAACAACTATTGAAGAGTTGTTATCGGCGGTTTATGAACCGAATTGGCGAAGCATGCCGATGCAATTAGATTTACCTTCCCCTTCACAAATATTTGGTCAACTTGTTTCTGAGGCTGGCATAGAAGGTATCCGCTATAAATCAAAATTTACTGATAAATCCTGCCTTGCCATTTTTCCTCATAATCTTCTTGGTCTAGATTCTTTTATAGAGATTATGGATCCTTGCCCTCCAGAAGTAAAACAGAGACGACTTGAAAAAAAATTGCATCTAGAATTAACGAATAGAAGTCGAAAGAGCGACAACATAAAATTAACCCGGAAGAGCCACAACATCATCTTATCTTTTTAGCTCATATATCCAATATCATCCGACAACGGTCAAGGCGGAATAAAACATGGAAGTCAAAGGCGCAGCCTTTTTGTACACTTTGGCCGGCCTGATGATCACCTTCGCGGGGTTCTCGACGCTCTTGTGGGGCCTCCGGCAGGCGGCCGGGGCGAAGTTGACGCCGCTGGACCGATATATCGCCAAAACGGTCATGACGTACCTTTTCGTATTGACGGCGGGAGCTCTGCTGCCTGCGCTATTGGGGCTTTTCGACGTTCCAGAAAATTGGATCTGGCGGGGCTCGGGTGTTCTTTTCGGGCTACCGATGCTTTATCTTCAGGCCACCTATCCGAGCCGGCGCCGCAAGGCGGTCGGCAAAGGGCCGCCCCCAGCCATATGGGCGGTCTTCGTGGTGTTCGGTTCCGCCGTGACACTGGCGATGCTGGGCTATGTTTTAACGGGCCTCCCCTATAGCGCCGCGGTCTACATCACGGCCTTGACGGTCAATTTCTTCACCGTCGCTTACTCCTTCCTGACCGCGCTCGACATCATTATGCAACAGCCAAAGGAAGTGTCGGAGCGGCAGGCGAGGTTCTAACTTCGGGTCCTGGGGCGTGAACTCATCTAATCGACATCTTGATCTTATCAATATTTGGTGTTAATTTGCCTATACCCCCAGGAGGGTTCCATGCCGATCATTAAATCTATTTCCAGCCTACGAAACCAAACCCGGAAAATTTCCACTCTGTGCCATGAGCAGGATGAACCCGTTTACTTGACCACGAATGGGGAGGGAGACTTGGTCGTCATGAGCATGGAGCATTACGAGAAGCTGAAGGCCCAACTCGATCTTTTCGAAAAACTTTCGGTCGCCCAAGCCCAGTCCGCCGCGGGCGATAAAGGCATCTCACACTCCCAAATGATCCAAACCCTGAAGCAACGCCTGCATGCCAAATAAATGCAACCTGCGCTATTTGTCCATAGCCCAGGATGACTTGGTTTCCATACTCGATTGGATTGCCCAGGATAGCGCTTCCCGTGCGAAGGTTTTCGTTGACTCCGTTGCCAACCGCATTGGCCGGCTGGAACATCACCCCTTGATGGGCCGGATACCCCGAAATGAAAAACTCAAAAAATTAGGTTATCGAGTTTTAGTGGTAGAAAATTACTTGGTGTTTTATGTCCAACGAGGGCGGACGGTCGAAATTCACCGCGTTCTTCATGGTTCACGACATTTCGATGAGATATTGTAAATTTTGTGCCGAGGGGTTTAAACAATGAATATCACCCGGGAAGAATGTATCAAGGAATTTAAACGTCTCTCTCAAATCAAGGGCCGACCACCAAAACAAAAAGAATTTCTCAAAGAAACAATGATATCCAGTTATATGCTTTCAAAACACTTCGGGAGAAACGCATTTGCCGAAATGATGGCAATAATAGGTTATCAACCTCGTCAAACCGTTAAAGACATTCCCAAAATACCAGTGGAAAGAATGTGGGAGGCTTATGCGGAAATGCTCCGGAAATTACATCGTCCCCCTTCCCAATCGGACTGGGTGTTTAACCGTTTTCAACCTGCCGAAATTACATTTAGAACCAAGTTCAATTGCAAATTTTCTGAAATTCCTTTGAGGTTTGAGGAATTTGCGAAAGACAAATCCGAATATTCGGATGTTATAGCTTATCTCCCTAAGACCCAAGAAGTTGAAGTATCTCCATTTTATAATCCGATTCGGACAAATGACTTTCGTCTATTCGTTCCACCCATAATTCAAGACATCGAAACAACAAAGGACCCCGTTGTTTTTGAGAAAAAAGTCGGAACTTGTTTTCAATTACTCGGTTTTAAAACCAATCGGTTGGGGCAGGGTCAAGGACAAAACCCGGATGGAATAGCCTCCCATCCCAAAAATGGTTTTGCACTTATCTACGACGCCAAGTCTCATGAGGACGGTTATTCCATCACAACCAGCGACCGTCGGGCTTCCGAGCAATACATTGATGATCATCGAGAACAACTTAAAAAAAGCGGAATAAAAATATTCTTTTTTGCATTTATCGCACACTCTTTCAATTCCGATTGCAAGAAAGCAACCCAAGACATAAGGGAAAAAACCAATGTCACTGCTGTTTTAATAACTGTACCCGCGTTGCTTCGATTGGTGGTGGGTCATATTCAAAACCCCTATGATTTCGACCACGATAAATTGAAATCTCTTCTAGCCAAAGGTGGACAGATTGATCCCAAAACGATTCAATCCTTCTTGGGTGAAATCCAGCAAGGTAGCCAATAATCATGTCCGCCCTCATCCCCCGCCACACCGGGCTTTACACGGACTTCTACGAGCTGGCCATGGCCCAGGGCTACGTACTCTCCGGCAAGGCGGAGGCTTCCGCCAGTTTCGATTATTTCTTCCGGGAAAACCCCTTCAAGGGCGGCTACGTGGTCTTCGCCGGGCTCCCGGACCTTTTGGAGGCCCTGGAGGAATTTTCCTTCACCGACGAGGACCTCTCCTACCTGAAGAGCTTGGATTTCCAGAAACCCTTCCTGGACTACCTGAAAAATTTCCGCTTCAATGGCCGCATTTATTCGGTGCGCGAGGGGGAGGTGGTCTTCCCCTTGGAGCCGGTCGTGCGGGTGGAAGGCACTTTCCTGGAAACCCAAATCATCGAGACCCTCCTGCTCAATTTCCTCAACTTCGAATCCCTGATCGCCACCAAGGCCTCGCGCATGGTCTGGGCGGCCTCGGGCCGCCGGGTGGTGGATTTCGGCCTTCGCCGCTCCCAGGGCCTGGCCGGCATCCAGGCCTCCCGCGCCGCGCTGGTCGGCGGCGTCACGGCCACCTCCAACGTTTACTCCTCGTTCCTCTACTCCCTTTCCCCCTCGGGCACCCAGGCCCATTCCTGGATCCAGAGCTTCCCCGACGAACTGGCGGCCTTCCGCAAGTTTGCCGAAATCTACCCCGACCGTTGCACGCTTTTGGTGGACACCTACAACACCCTGGACAGCGGCCTGCCCAATGCCATGATCGTGGCCAAGGAAATGGAGGAGAAAGGCCAGCGCCTGGCGGGCATCCGGCTGGATTCGGGCGACCTGGCCTATTTAAGCAAGCGGGCGCGGGCCATGCTGGACCAGGAGGGCCTGCACTACGTGAAGATCGTGGCCTCCAACCAGCTGGACGAGCACCTGATCAAGAGCCTTCTGGACCAGGGGGCCCCCATCAACATCTTCGGCGTGGGCACCAGCCTTTTGACCGGCCAGGATTCCCCGGCCCTGGATGGGGTCTACAAATTGGGTTCCTATGAGGGCAGGCCGACCCTGAAGGTTTCGGAAAGCCTGGCCAAGGCCTCCCTGCCCGGCGTGAAAAAAATCGTCCGTTACACCGACCCCGACGGCTTTTTTTACGCCGACGGCATCCTGCTGGAGGAGGAAAAAAGCGTTGAGACCATCTATCACCCCACCTCGCCGGAACAAAAAAGCCGGTTGTCGCGGTATTTCCCGGAAAGCATCCTTTTCAAGGTCATGGAGGGCGGCAGGAGCCTGGCGCGTTTCACCGTAAAGGAAGCCGCAGCCTACGCCCAGGAGCGCCTGGCCAAACTCTCCCCCGAGCGCAAGCGCTTCGAGAACCCCCATACCTACAAGGTGGGTATCAGCCAAAAGCTGATGGATTCGAGGAACCAGATCATCCGCGAGAACCAGAAACCCTGAGTTAAAAAACCCTCTCCTCCCCCCAACCTATGGATTTCCCCACCCAGTGGCCGTTATTTCGCCTTGAACCATGGGACTGGTGGGCCTTATACATGGAATAATACGCGTGAGGTGAACCCATGAAAGCCCTTCTTATTGTGGATGTCCAAAATGACTTTTGCCCGGGCGGTGCGCTGGCCGTGCCCGAGGGGGATAAGGTCGTGCCCGTCATCAACCAGATCATGGACCTCTTCCCCCTGGTCATCGCCTCCAAGGACTCCCACCCCCAAGACACGGTGCATTTCAAGAAATGGCCGCCCCATTGCGTCCAAGGCACGCCGGGGGCGGATCTTCACCCCCTGCTCAACGCCTCCAAGCTCAAGAAAATCTTCCTCAAGGGGACCAAGAACAAGGACGACGGTTATTCGGCCTTTGAGGCCACCAGCGCGGACCTGGCCGGCTTCCTCAAGAAGGAGAAGGTGGACGAGCTTTACATCGCGGGATTGGCCACCGATTATTGCGTAAAGGCCACGGCCCTGGACGCGGACAAGGCCGGCTTCGAGACCTTCGTGGTGGAGGACGCGGTGGCCGCCGTCAACGTCAAGCCCGGCGACGGGGAAAAGGCCTTGAAAGCCATGGCCCGCGCCGGCATCACCCTGATCAATTCCTCCGAAATAACAAAAGAATAACCAAACGACTATTGAACCACCAAGGGCACAAAGGGCACTAAGAACGACAAAATTGAACCCGATCAGTCAGAATAAATTCCTGCCTTTCTTTGCGCCCTTCGTGTCTTAGTGGTTCAAAACCCTTTAAAACAAAAAAGCCCCCCGGCTTGGGCCGGGAGGCTTGAAGGCCTTCGAAGCGGATCTTTTAACCTCAGTTGCTGCTGGTCGCGTCCGCCGCTGGAGCCGGGGCGCTCACGATCATGTAATTCAACCCGGCTTTGCTGACGGTGGTCCCCATCACGGTTACCATCTCCCCGCCCTTGGTGACGAACTGGTCGCGGGCCGAATGGTAATTCGCGTCCACGGGGATATACAGTTTCCCGTTGTAAAGCAGGGCCAGTTCCCCGCCGCTGGAAATGCACTTGGCCGCGCAGGCCTGGTGGGCCTCACCATGGGCGCCTTTCGTGATGTAGCAGGCCACGTCGATGACCTCGCACTTCATGGATTTACCTGAGGAATTCGAGCTGCTCATATTCATTCCCTGGTGCATGTCGTTCGAACTGCCCGTCGTGCTCGAGTCATCGGCAAAAACCTGCCCGCCCAGAAGGGCCATCGCCACAACCGCCATCCCTGCCAACGCCTTCTTCATGGACAACCTCCGGAATCGAAGTATTCGCCCCCCCAAGGGGCTTCTTCCAGTACGGCTTCAGGGAGTACAGGGTTACATGGAACACGGCTTTTTTCAATAATCCAAAACGGAAATCCCTTAAACAACCTTCATTATCAAGATAATCGTTCCAGTGCCACCCACTTATTGGCCTTTCAAATCAATTTCCATATCGCTGTTGCCGGACTGGGTTTTGAGGGTGGCCTCCGTTGAGGCTTTGGACTTCTTTTTACCCTTCGCTTTCCTCTTTTTTTTGGTTTTTTTCTTCTTGGATTTCTTCTTGTGGCTATGGCTCGTAACCGAACCGCTGGAACTCCCGGTGGAGCTTTGGGCCCAAACGCCTGTTCCGGTTAAAAAGACCAGCACCATAAAGGCAGCCAAAACTTTCCTCATCCTCCACCGCCTTTCCCCAGCCATACAAAATTCATAATTGCTTTTCTTCATACGCCCACTGCCACAGCGTATGGAGGGTATGTCCCTCCTTTTTGGCCAAGCCCTTCACTTCGGACTTGAAGGACTGGAGGATCCGGGCCAAGTCCTCATCCAGTCGGTTGAGGTCCAGCACCATTTCCACCCGGTCCGGGTGGACGGTGTGCCGCAGGATTTTCAACCCCGGATACCGTCCCGGCAGGCTCCTCAAGCCCTGCTCCACCATCCCGCGCAGGTTGCCTTCCAGCAGGGGTTTTCGTTCGGTGGTATAGAGCGTGATTTCGTAGCGGGAATCATCGGAGGAACTCAAGGAATGCCCGACTTTTCCAGGTAGCTGGAATCGAACAAGTCCTTGATATCGAAATCGTTCTTGAGGACCTTGTCGGAAATCAGGAAATCCTTGATGTCTTTCATTTCCCGGATGTTTTTTTCCGTGATCCCCATGGACCAATCAAAGCCTTTCAGGCTCTCGGCCAGGACCGCCTTGGGGAATTGGCTATCCTGGGCCAACAACTCCAGGGACTCCCCGGGATGCTTCCTCATGAAGTCGTTGGCGGCCCGGGTGGCCTTGAGGAAGGCCTCCACCAGGGCGGGGTTCGCGGTTCCAAAGGCGTTGCGAACCGCGTAAAAACTGAGGCTTCCCGGCAGATGGGCCGAATCGGCCAAGACCCGCGCTTTCCCGGCCAGTTCCAATTGGGTGCGGTAGGGCATCCAAAGCACGATGGCGTCCACCGCCCCGCTCTCCAGGGCCGGCCCCTGGTCCGGCCCGGCCAAGTTGACCAGCTGGAGGTCGTCCATGGAAAGCCCCACGGGGTTCAGCAGTTGGTAAAGGAAGTAATGCACGCTGGACCCCAATTGGGCCGCGACTTTCCTGCCTTTCAAGTCCGAAAGCGCCTTGATGGGGGAATCGGGCCGCACCAGGACCGCGTTGGTGGCCGGGTTGAAGGCGGCCTTGGCGATGACCTTCAGGTCGATCCCCCCGGCCCGGGCCGTGATCACGGGCATGTTGCCCACGCCCAGGAGGTCCACCCGGTCGCCTGCCGCGGCTTCGATCATGACCGGCCCGGAAAGGAAAGGGATCCATTCCACCTGGGCGCCCTGCTTGGCCAATTCCTTCTCGTAAAAGCCCTTGGCCTTGCCCACCAGAAGCACGCTGGAGGAGGGCTGGTAGCCGATGCGGACCGTGACCGGTATTGTTTGGGCCCCGGCCGGAACCAAGGCCGCCCAGACTAGAAAAAAGAGGACTGTTTCTCTCATTTTTTATTCGCCTTTGGTCTTTCGGACGTGATTGAAAAACTCATTGTAAATTTTCTTCCGGATTTTAACAAAGGGAGCCGAGCTCCGGTCCCGGGGCCGGGGGAGGGGCACGGGAATGATTTTCCGGAGGGTGCCGGGCCTCTGCGACATCACGGCCACCCGGTCCCCCAGGAAAACCGCCTCATCGATGTCGTGGGTCACGAGGAGCACGGTTCCCCGGCTTTCCCTCCAAATCCGCTGGATTTCCAACTGCATCTGGATCCGCGTGAGGGCGTCCAGGGCCCCGAAAGGCTCGTCCAAAAGGAGCACCTCGGGGCGGCTCACCAGGGCCCGGGCCAGGGCCGCCCTCTGCTGCATGCCCCCGGAGAGCTGGTGGGGATAGGCGTCCCCGAAACCCGTGAGGCCCACCAGGGCCAGGTATTTTTCCACGGTTTCCCCCGCCTCCCCTTTTTCCGTGCCGGCCCTTAAGCCGAAGGCGATGTTTTCACGGGCGGTCATCCAGGGAAACAGCCTAGGTTCCTGGAAAACCATGCCCCGTTCCAGCCCCGGGCCCGTGACCCGCTTTTCACCCAGGGTGATTTCCCCTTCCGTGGCCGCCTCCAGCCCGCCGATCAGCCGCAGCAGGGTGCTCTTGCCGCAGCCGCTTTTCCCCACCAGCGCCACGAATTCCCCGGGCGCCACTTCCAGGTTGATCCCCGCGAGGACCCGCAAATCCCCCCCGGGGAGCGCGAAACTTTTCGCCACGCCCTTGACCTTAAGCGAATCCCGGCTGGCCTTCATGCCTGGTTTTCCTTCCCGGCCTGGTTCCATTTCAGGAGCCGGCGTTCCAGCTGGACCACCAGGAAATCCATCAGGAGCCCGGTCAAGCCGATGGAAACGATCCCCACCAGCATGACGTCCGGCTGGGACACCTCGCGGGCGTACATGATCATATAGCCGATGCCGGAGGAGGCCGCGATGAGTTCCGCGCCCACCACGCTGGCCCAGGCGATGCCCAGGCCCACGCGCAGGCCGGTGAAAAGGGAGGGCAGGGCCGAGGGCAGCACCACGCGCCCAAGCACCTCCCACCAGCCCTTTTCCAGCACCCTGGCCACTTCCAGGTATTTGGGGTCAATGCCCCTCACCCCCTGGATCACGTTCAGGAGCACGGGCCAGAAACTGCCAACAGCGATAACGGTCACCTTGGAACCCTCGTCAATGCCCATCCAAAGGATGAGGATGGGGATCCAGGCGATGGTAGGGATGGGACGCAAGAGGCCCGTCACCAGGGAAAGCGTCCGGTTCAAGAAGGGGGAAAGGCCCATGGCCAGCCCCAAAAGGGTGCCCAAGCCCGCCCCGATGCCGAACCCCTCGAATACGCGGATGAGGCTGACCCTCAAATGGTTCAGCAGTTGGCCCGAGGCCACCAGGCTTTCAAGCGTTTGGGCCACGGCCCAGGGGGAAGGCAGGATGGACGGCCTTAAGAAACCCCTGTCGCTCAAGGCTTGCCAAGCCAGGAGGACGAGGGCGGGAACGGC
>JASHQZ010000207.1 GCA_030038835.1 candidate division FCPU426 bacterium | reverse complement strand
GCGTTCATGGAAAGCCTGTCCCTGCTTCCATTGGCCCGGCGCGGACAGCCCTAGGGCGGGCGGAAAAGCGTCCAGGAACCGGAACCGGCCTTGGGAATCCGAAAGGTAGACTCCCACCCAAAAACCGGGAATTTTCCTTTTCAAGGCGGACCAGGCCAGGTCCAGGCCGAAAAGCCTGGAGTTCCCCAAATACTCCCCTCCCAGGATGGAGCCCCTCAACCGGACGCCGTTCTCAAACTCCGCGAAAGCGCCCTGGCCCCGGGCCTCCGGCTCGACTTCGATAGGGGACAGGAAAGGCGATACGCGGTAAAGGGGCCCTTCCGGGACCAGGAGAATCCTTTGGGCCAGTTGGTCGTCCCGGAAGGCCGTATAGACCGGCCCCTTGTCCAGGGCCCCGGGCAGGGCGGCCACCCATGAAACGTGGTTGGTCGCCTCAAAGATAGGGGCATAAACCAGCCGGCGGGGCCCCCGGTGGTCATGGAAATATCCGGGGAGGAGCGTGAAATACTCGTTGTCCGCGTCGAAGAAAAGGGCGGAAGCCCCCTGGGACAGGGAAAGGCAGGAGGAAGCGTAATCCCCCGCGGAGAAATCGCGGGACCTGTCCGAATCCCCCCAGTGGTTCCAGCCGTTCAAAAAAACCCCGGCCACCAGGGCCGCCAGGACGATTTTTTGGGAAAACCGCTCCTTTAAAAAACCCATGCCTTCCATGATACCCAAAGCCATAAAAGGCCCCATTAGGAAAAACGAAAAGAGGGCGTAGTGTTGGATTCCCTGGCCAAAAGGCCTGAAAGGGACCCAGGTCGCGATGTCCGCCAGTAAAAAGAGAAGGTACAACCCGTAAACCGGGGAACGCGCCTTTCTCAGGGAGGCCAGTCCCGCCATCGCCGCCAGGAACCCCAGGGGGCCGAACTCCAAGCCAAGGGCCCCAACGAACCGGGGCGCCTGGCTTCCAAGGCTCACCGGAACGGCCGGATGGGTGTGGCCCAGGAACGAAAGGCCCGACATTTCCTTGATCCAAGGGATGAACCTATCCGCGCCGAATGTTAGGAAGGAAAAGGGAGCGGCGGGCGAACGCAAGGGCAGGTAAAGTGAAACGGAGAATCCCATCAGGAAAAATATCAGGGCCCGGACCCAGGTTCCGCCCGCGGGTTGCCCCGGTTGGGTCCGTCCCGCCCTAAAAACAATGAAAACCGAACCCGCCAAGGCGAAAACCAGCGCGTTGGGCCTGATCGCCGATGCGATGCCCAGGAGGAAAAACCCCAGCAGCATCCCCCGGACCCGGCTGGTTTCCAGGTAATGCTTGAAGGCCAAAAGGGCCCCGGCCAGAAGGGCCAGCAGGAACGACCTTCTTTCCCCCACCGTGGCCTGGGTCCAAAGGCAAAGGGAACCGGCCAGGAAAGCCGCCGCCAAAAGGGCCGCGCCACGGGCGGCTTTCTCCCTTTTGGGATCCACCGGGCATAATCCGGCCAGGGCACCCACGGCAAAGGCGGCCGAAACCGCCGAAAGAAGGTTGACGCCCCAGTCCGGGCAATGGGGGAAAAAAAGGGTGAACAACCTGGCCGTCAGCACATAAGGGGAGTCGCCCGGGGCGTGGGGGATGCCGAGTTCTTCAGCGGAAGCGATGAATTCCCCGCTGCTGATCCACCAAACCGTGGGGCAAAGGGTGGCCAAGTAGAGGAGAAAAGCCGCGACCCCGGCGATCCAAGGATGGAGTTCGGGCGAGGGAAGCAGGACGGACAGTCCCCTTGGGACCGGCGCCCGCTTCTTGCCGTCATTGCTTCGCCGCCCGGACCATGTGGACAAGGGACTGTTCCATTTCTGTGCATCCCCGGGTTTTCAGCCCGCAATCAATGAATGCCGTAAACCTCGGGCCTCACTTCGTTAGGATACTTAAACCAACGGAAAGCTTCCAGTGTCTCCATGTCTAATTCCGAATTTTCAATGGAAATCACGTCCGCGCGCATCTCGGCGATGGACTAGGTCATAGGATTATTGACTTTGTACATAATTATAGCAATATTATGCTATGAAATATCATATTCACTTGCAGCCGGATGCCATCTCCGACCTCGATGGACTGCGAAAATACGACGCCTCTCAAATACTGGACGGCATTACCGAATATCTTCAATACCAACCGATGCTGGAAAGCAAATCGAGAATAAAAAGGTTACGGGGAAAACAATCAACGGATTACCGGTTAAGGGTTGGAGATTTTCGCGTGTTCTACTCTATCGAAGAAAAAACGGTGAAAATACTCAGGGTCCTTTCCAAGGAACAAACCAAAGATTTTTATCAATAAACCGAAAAGGAGGTTAAGCCATGAAAGTCGCGTCTTTAGCGGAGGTTCGAAACAATTTTTCGCAGTTCCTGACCCTTAGCCGGAAGGAACCGATCTTCGTCACCCGCAATGGGCATATTGAGGCGGTTTTGGAACATATGACCGATGAGGAAATGGAGGATTATTTGCTGGAAAGGAGCCGTAAATTTCGAAAATCGCTGGCTTCTTCTAAAAAAGCGTCCGGCGGAATGTTACTGGAAACCTATCGAAAAAGCAGAAAAGTCTGAACCGCGTCGGAGCCGCTAAGGCGTACTCCGGCCACATAAAGGGAATTTATGAATCTTAATCCACAGGTGACTGGTAACGTCGGTTTGTACTATTGTTGTTATCAATTATCCCTCCGAGGTTGGAACGTAATGCCGACGTCCCGAAATGCTAGAGGAATAGACATCATTGCCTATAAAGAGGGAGTGAAAGGTTTTAGAGCCTTACAAGTTAAAACACTAGGAAAGGGAACCAATGTCTCAATCAAATCTCTCAAAAAGGTCGAGGGCGATTTTTGGATTGTTGTGAATATAACGCCCAATCCACCCTTTACTTTTGTTCTTCTACCATCTGAGGTTAAAAAACTAAGTACCAAGTACGGGGATCAATTTTGGCTGAAAGCGCAAGCCTACAATCAAGCAAGATTTAAAGATGCTTGGAATCGCATCGAAAGCTAATCTAATCCTTTACACCGTCGGTCACTCAAGCCGGACCTACGAGGAATTCCTGAAGCTGTTGCGCGCCCACGGCATCGGCCGCGTCGTGGACGTGCGGACCGTGCCCAAGTCCCGCCGGGTGCCCTGGTTCAACAAGGAGGATCTGGCGCCGGCCCTCAATAAGGCCAACATCCGTTACGCCCACCTGCCGGAACTGGGGGGATTGCGCCACTCCAAGAAGGATTCCATCAACCTGGGTTGGAAGAACGCCAGCTTCCGGGGATTCGCCGATTACATGCAGACGGAGGAATTCGAGAA
>JASHQZ010000206.1 GCA_030038835.1 candidate division FCPU426 bacterium | reverse complement strand
ATGGGAAAGGAGCCGAATTTCTGGCCGTTGGGGGGCGCTTGGGCCACCCAGCCCGTGATGGGGATGGTGATGATGGGCGTGGCGCCGCCGGACTGGGTGTCCTGGATGAACTTGTAATAGCGCTTGTCCTTTTCGGCGATGCCCACAGGGCCGCCGGTGTTCAGGTAAAACCAGTCGGCCCCGTGGTTGTCCGCGTCGTCTTTCCAGTTGTAGCCGGTGGTGTCGTTGCCGCCCCAGCGGTTGAGCGTGCCGCCCAGCTTTCTCAAGGATTCCCCATCCAGGTAATTGAAACCCCAAATATAGGGGGAGATGGGATGGCCCAAGGTCGCCGAAAGGGAAACCGCGGCCACGGAGCCGGCCGGGGCCGCCGCGGCGACGGTCACCGCCTCATAGGAGGAAACCTGTGTTCCATTGACGGACGCCACGCCCACCACGTGCGGCCCGGCGCCCGGAAGGACGGCGTCTTGGAGTTCCACCCGCCTTTTGGCGGCCCCCGTCACCCGGCCGGCCACCTTGCCGTCAATGGACACCAGGTAGCTCTGGATTCCCGTGTCGTCGGACTTGTCCCACATCACCATCACGCCGCCGGGCACCCGCAGCCATCCCAGGTTTTCCACCGGCGTGACCAGGGCCGTATCCGTGACGAAGACCTTGTCGAAATGGACGTAAACCGGCGTGTTTTCCGGATAGGAGCCCGCCAGGTCGAAGCGCAGGGTCTTCACTTGGGTGAGGTCCACCTTGGAAAGGCTGGGGAAGGCCGCGAAGGGAATGACCACGCGGGTCCAGTTCTCACCGATCTTTTTGCCCTCGGCGAAGTCGCTGAGCTTGACGTTGCCGGTCTGGACCCCGTCGGCGGAGCCGGTCAAGGCCAAGTTGAAATCCACCCCCGGCGCGTTGGTCTTGGCATAAAGGACGAGGCACTTGGCTTGGGAAAAATCCTGGGTATTCCAGGAACCGTTGAAAGCCAGGCCTCCGCCCGACCACATCTGGCCCCAGAACTTGTTGGAGGGCGTGGTAACCCAGGTGAACTCGTAGGATAGGCACTTGTCGTTGTTGCTGTCGCTGTCGAAAAGCACCCAATTGGGGTGGGCGCCATAGGTCTTGGCGTCGATCTTTTCCTTGCTGGGGTCGGGCCGCAGGAGCAACTGGCGCTTGTCGGCCGTGCAGACGATGCTGACCCCTCCCTTCCCATCCTTGCCCGAGGAGTCCACCCAAGAAGGGCCGTAAAATTCGGCTTGGTCGTCCGCCCGGACCGGAGCCGGCGTCGTTCCCAAGATGATCCAGCAAGCGGCCCCCAAGAGAAGAACTCGGCGCATCCAAGCCCCCTTAACCTTTATTGATGATGGGCCCGTTCCACGGGCGAAAGAAGCATAGCGGAGAAGCGGTGACTTTTCCACGAACCAGAAAGTCCCGCTTGGAATCGCATTAAACTTTTCCCGGATTGTTTCTCGGCTGTCGGGCGCGGACAAACCCCCCGGGCTCTTGCCTGGAATATCACGGCTGCTGGGGAGCGGCGGGCCACTGTTCCTTGGGGACGTTCTTGTAAACCTCCTCCATCTTCTGGAACCCGTCGGCGATCACGGTTTGGACCATGTTGTCCTTGGTGACCGCGATGGGGTCCAGGAAATAACTCGGCACGTCCTTTTTCCCGTTGTGGGTGGTCAACCTTGTAGGGGGCAAGGGTTCGCGCTTGGCCAGGGCCACCGCGATCTCCGCGGCCTTGGCGGCCAGGAACCGCACCGGTTTGTAAACCGTCAGGGTCTGGGTGCCGGCCACGATGCGCTGGCAGGCGGCCAGTTCCGCGTCCTGTCCCGAGACCAGGACCGTCCCCGCCAGGCCCTGCTCGGCCAGGGCCTGGATCGAGCCCCCGGCCGTGCCGTCATAGGAATCCACCACCGCGTCCACCTTGTTGTCGTTCTTGGTGAGGATGTTTTCCATGTTCTTCAGCGCGTTGACGGCCAGCCAGTCGTTGGACCATTGGTCCCCCACGATCTTGATATCGCCTTGTTTCACCAGCGGCCCCAGGACGTTCATCTGTCCCTGGCGCACCAGGATGGCGTTGTAATCCGTGGGCGCCCCGCCCATGAGCACGTAATTTCCCCGGGGCTTAAGCCGTACCAGGGTCGCGGCCATCAGTTCCCCCACCTTGACGTTGTCGAAGGAAACGTAGGCGTCCACGTCCGAATCCAGGATGAGCCGGTCGTAGGAAAGCACGGGCACTCCCATCTTGTGGGCCGCTTCCACCAGGGTGGCGCAGCTCTTGGCGTTGTGCGGGATGACCACCAGGCACTGGATGCCCTGGGTGAGCAGGTTCTCCGCCTGGGATATTTGGAGCGCGTCGTCGGAGTCGGCCGATTGCACCAGGACACCCACGCCTTCGGCGTTGCACCTGGCGGTCAAAACATCCCGGTCCTGGGCCCAGCGGGGCGCCCGCAGGGTGTCCATGGAAAGCCCGATTTTAATGGGATATTTCGCCTGTGGATTGCCGCAACCTCCGGCCCAACCCGCCAGCAGAAACAAGGCGAAAAAATGGTGGTTCCTTTTCATGTATACAGCCTCCCTCAGGGTTTAAAAACGGCCGTAATCTCATCCAATCCCACTCCCAATAGGGAGCGGGCGATTTGGTCCAACTCAGGCTCGGGGCCTTGGAAATGGAAGGTACGGTGGTGGTGGGTCGCGGATTCCCCTGGCTTTAACGCCAGGGCGGGCGAGGAGGACTCCATTTCGTAGAACTTCCCCAGCTGTTGGGCGCCGGGCGAAGCCGGTCCGTCGTTGTAACTGTTGGCGACATCCCCCCCATAGGGGTCCTTCTGAAGCTCCCAAAGGGAGTTGACGTAATCCTTCCGGCCTGGGGGAAGGTCGAACTGCACGAGCGTGAGCACGCCCTTCTGCGGGTCATAACTGCCGACGAAAGGTTTGCACCTGGCCGGGGGAACTCCGAACTTGCTGCGCCAGGCGGCGTCGGCCTTGAAGAAAACGTCGCCGTCCCTCACCACCAGGCGGTCGGCGGGCACCTTCCCGAAATAAGTGTCGTGGACCACCAGCCCCAGTTCGGATTCCGGCCCGGCTTTAAAGGGAACCACCACGGTGTTGGAGGGGCCGGCATTCATCATGCCTAAGACCCAGATGGAAAGAAGTCCGGTTTTTTTGTTCCATGCCTTTGAGCCCGTGTTTTTCAAGGTATTCACCGACTCAAAAGCCACGGTCCGGACCGAATCCGGAAACGTCATTCCCAGGATACCGGCCGTTTCCCCTTTCCCCAGCATCCGGATTTCGCGGGTCACCTCCAGGTCGAAATGGGTCTTGGAATAGTTGACCAGTTCGATCTTGCGTTGGAAGCGGACGTAATCCTTTCCTTGCTCAACCACCGGGAGGGATTCGGTGTCCAGTGGGGCGGGCGTGAACCAATGGGCCAGGTCAAAAGGGACACCGGGCGCGAAAAACACCGAGAACTGGCCGCCCTCGGGGCCGATCCAAAGCCGGTCTTCCCCGCCGTAAGGGTGGATGTGCTGGACCTGTTGGCCCGAGGAAATCAAATCGCGGTTGACCCAGCCGTAGCCGATCCCCTCCTGGGCGTCCGAGGTACTCGTCATCACCCGCCCCTGGTAAAGGGGGGACACGGCCACTTGGGCCTTCCCGCTTTCATCGGATAGGACGACGAGACCTTTATCGTATTTTCGCAGGAAAGAAACATCGTCTTTGAAGGACTCCCCCGCCGCCCCGGCGGCAGCGGAGGAAAAAGACAGGCTAGCCGCCGCAAAAAGGGAAACCAACGCTTTAATGTTTTTCATGCTTTCACCCTTCCGCCCTATTTAACCTCAATGGGGCCTAACGGCCCCTCATAAATACCCGCGTCGCCGGGGCCGTTATATACCCGCACCGCGATGACATTGTCCCTCCCAAAGCGGATGAGTTTCGCCGGAATCTCATAGCGTCTTACCTGGTCCCATGCGCCGTTGAAATTCGGGGGAAAAGTCCCCGTAT
Organism: candidate division FCPU426 bacterium; assembly: GCA_030038835.1. Taxonomy (GTDB): domain Bacteria; phylum Oederibacteriota; class Muellerivitia; order Muellerivitales; family Muellerivitaceae; genus JAJPJW01. Next base: position 2,035 of record JASHQZ010000206.1, on the reverse strand, counting down.
GCCCGATTTCCTTCCCGTTCAAATAAGCGATGTCCGCGTCGTCGATCTTGCCCAGGGGCAGGACAATGGAATGCCCCTTCCACTGCGCGGGAATCGCCAAGTGCTTCCGGTACCAGCCGAAACATTTCTCGCATTTGTAACCGTAATCCGACCAATGGGACGGGAGATTCACCCCTTCCCAGCCGCTGTCGTCCATGGCCGGTTTTTTCCAGGCGGCGTCATCCCCCTGGTGGAACAGCCATTCGCCCGAAAGGCCCATGGCCGGCAAGGCCGTCGAGCCTTGGATGGATTGGCCCGGGGACTCCAGGGTCATGTCCGAATATTGGTCGGGAACCCTTAATGCGATTGGGTAAATACCCGGCGTCCTCGCCCGGTAAGACAAGGAAACGGGCGAGGAGGATTCCGCCCCTATGGAAACCCATTGATCCGGGCCGATCTTGCCATTGATCATGAGGAAGACCTGTTTTTTCATCTCAAAGGCCGTGTCGTTCTGTAAGTCAGCCTCAGCGGTCAGGGTCATGTCCTGGCCCTTCACCTTGAGCCCGCCCAGGGCATATCCGCCCAACACCGCCTCGTAGGCCACGGGAAGGTCGCCCGATGGGGCCGGGGGGGAAAGCACCAGGCCGTCATCGTTCCTTTGCCACCGCACCGTTTCCGCCGATCCGAGGATGGACAAACTTTTAACGTCCAGGCCGGGTGCGGCTTTCCTGCCTAAGAGGGCCACCGTTACCGGTTGGGTGGGCGCCATCAACGAAAGGATGTAAAGCTTATTCCCCTTGCGGGTAAAACGCAGGTCCCCTTGCTGGTATTTTACGTCGGACTCGCTGAACTTCCCGCCCGCCTCCTGCGTGGGCCCTTCCCCGTAGGCGATCCAGGGCCGGGTGCCGTAAATGGCCTCGCCGTTCACCTTGAGCCAATCGCCGATTTGGAGGAGGATTTTTTCCTGTTGATCCGGGATGGTGCCGTCGGGTTTGGGGCCGATGTCCAAAAGCAGGTTCCCGTTGCGGCTGACGGTGTCGATGAGGCTCCGGATGAGATAGCCGGCGTCCTTGAGTTGGTCGTCCTTTAAATAGGCCCAGGACTTCCAACTCACCGAGGTATCGGTCTGCCAGGGAACGGGGTTGATGCCGGGCCATTTCCCTTTCTCAACGTCCTGCACGGCCGTTCCGGGCACGAAAGCCTTGTCCTTGGTGTTCAGGACCACGCCCTCTCCCCATTCCGCGGCCCGGTCGTAGTAATAGGCGGCGAACTTTTTCAGGTAGGGTTGGAAAGCCGGTGTTTCGCCGATCCACCAGTCGAAATAAACGAGCTGGGGATGGTACTTGTCCACCAGTTCGCAGGAACGGGCCAGCCAGTTGCGGACGTAATCCTCGCTGGGGGCGCTGTAGTCCTCGGCGGCCGGGCCGTAGAAGTCGGCGTATTGGGGGTTCTGCACGTCCGAGTCGAATTTCCGGCCGCCGCTCATGAACCACCAGTGCTCGGCCCGGTGGGAGGAGCAGCCGAAGACGAGCCCCTCGGCCCGGTAGGCCTTGGCCTCCAGGCCGATCAGGTCCCTCTTCGGCCCCATCTTGGCGGCGGTCCACCGGGAAAAACCCGAGTCATACATGGCGAAGCCGTCGTGGTGCTCGGCCACCGGCACCACGTACTTGGCCCCGGCTTCCTTGAACAACTTGGCCCACTGGGCGGGGTCGAACTTCTCGGCCTTGAAGAGGGGGATGAAATCCTTGTATCCGAACTTGCTCTGGGGCCCGTAGGTGGCCAAGTGGTGCTTGAAGGAATCGTCCCACGTTACGTCCGGCTGGTACATATCGCGGGAGTACCACTCATTGGCGTAGGCGGGGACGGAATAAAGACCCCAGTGCATGAAAATGCCGAACTTGGCGTCCCGGTACCAGTCCGGAACCCGGTAACTTCCCAGGGAATCCCAATCGTCCTTGAACGGGCCTTTCTGGATGACCGCCTCCACCTCGGCGAGCTTTTTGTCCACCGCGGCCTTGGTTTCGGGGGATTCCCAGTTCAACGGCTGCAACTCATC
>JASHQZ010000205.1 GCA_030038835.1 candidate division FCPU426 bacterium | reverse complement strand
TATTTTTTCGTCCGGAATTTAAAAAACGTTTTCAGTTAAGCGGCTGTAAATTTATTTCCTTCCAGTAACTTCCGGATGGATTCCGCAAATACGCCGGACCGTGAGATCTTATTTCTCCCGGAAGGACTAAAAATTGAATCAGGGGCGTTGGATTCCGCAGGCCTTTTCGAGAATCGAGGGGGAAAAAAGAAGAACAGGTATAGGCCAATAATGTTTATCGTGAAGGCTTCGACGGTTCACTTAAATCGCTCTTGGAAAAAACGATCCATTAAAACCCGTATGAAAATGGATATGGTTTTCCCGATTGTTACACGTTTTTGACATGGGCCCGGCCGACAACCGACTAATCTTGAGGCGCTAGAGTTAACTCCGCCATGAAACGTGGCGACCTTTCAAATCACCAGGGATGATGATGCCTGTTTTCACTTATAAAACCCTCTTAATGGATGGAAGGGAAGCGGCTAGGGAAGCTACCGCTGCCAGCGAGGAGGAGTTGCGGAGGGAACTGGGCGGTCAAGGGGTCCTGGTGAAGGGGGTCCGCCTAAAACGCACCAGCTGGTTTTCCCTGGACGGTCAAACCGTCAACCCAGCCGATTTCCTTAGGACGAACCAGGAAATGACCACCCTTCTGAGAGCCGGCCTGACCCTTCCGGAAGTCCTAGAGATGGCGGCTGAACGGCCTGAAAGTCCGGTCCTGGCCTCCCTTCTGCGGCGGATATTGAAGGAGGTCCAAACCGGCACGCCCTTCTCGAGCGCCTGCGCCAAATACCCCCGGGTCTTCGACGGCCTCTACCTTTCCTCCCTCAAGACAGGGGAAAGGACCGGCGACTTGGCCAAGCCCCTGTCCCGGTACCAGGATTACCTGCGCCAGAAGGTGGCCCTTCGGGCCAAGGTTTCCCAGGCCATGGTCTATCCCGCCTTCCTCCTTTTCGTGCTGGCCATGGTTTTGGGGCTCCTTTTCACCTTCGTCATGCCCCGTTTCGTCGCCCTTTACACGGACTTCAACGCCACCCTGCCATTGCCCACCCGCGTGCTGATGGCCCTGGTCCACCACCTGCCCTGGATACTGGGGTTTCTGGCCCTGGGCGTCTTGTCATTGGGAGCCACCTTCAACGCCTGGAACAGGACAGAGGCAGGCCGCCTTTGGGTGGGCGACGCGCTCCAAAAAATCCCCCTCGTGGAAAAGTTCACCAATCCCTTCCTGACCTCCCAACTAGCGCGCACCCTGGCCATCCTTCTCTCAGGGGGGACCCCCCTGACCGAGGCCCTCAAGGTGGCCCGTGAGTCCCAGTCCAACCAAGCCTTCGCCCTGAGGTTCGACAAGGTCATCCGCCGGGTGCTGGAAGGGGAAGCCCTTTCCAAGGCCTTGGGTGCGGAAAGGCTGCTGAGCCGCTCGGCGGTCAAGTTGGTGCAGGTGGGGGAAGCCTCGGGCCAGTTGGAGGCCATGTTCCAGGAAATCTCCAATGCCTGCGAGGGGGAATTGGAAAACCGCATCCAGCGGGCCATGGCCTTGGTCGAACCAGTTTTCATACTTTTAACAGGGCTGCTCATTGGAACGATCATCGTGGTCATGTATCTTCCAATTATCCATTTGTCCGACGTCGTCCGATGATGCCCCATACTTCGAAGGCCAGGAACCCGCCGATGGAAGTTGAGATCATGGAAGCCCCGGAGAAATTACCCGGAGTAAGCCACCCCTTCGCCCCGAGGCGAATTGGGGAAATCCTGGTCGCCCGGAAATGGCTCTTGGCGCCCCAATTGGACGAAGGACTGCGGCAGCCCCAGCGCCCCCTTGGCCGATGGCTGATCGAAAAGGGCTACCTCAACGAAATCCAGCTGGCCCAGGCCCTTTCGGAGCAGTTTCACCTTCCTTACGCGGATTTGAAGGGCTTCACCGTGTCTCCCGAGCTGTTCCAGGATTTCCCGGCCGCCGAAGCCTACCGGCAGAACGCCCTGCCTTACGGCCGCGAGAACGGCACCCTGAGGGTGGTGGTCTCCACCCCCCTGGAAAGCCACAAGTTGGCCGACCAGCTGGAGGCCCGCACGGGCCTGAAGGTGGAACTGCTTTTAGCGTCTCCCGCGGCCGTCCAGGAGGCTTTGGAACGCAGCCAGGCCACCTCGGTCCTTTTGAAGGATTTTTCCGGGAGTTTCAAGGCTCGGGAGGAGGCCGACGAGGCCAAAGGGTCGGTTTCCGCGGCCACCCTGGATGACCCGGCCAGCGGGGGTGTGGTCCGTCTCATCAACACCATTCTTCTGGCGGCCCTCCAGAAACGGGCCAGCGACATCCATTTCGAGACCTATGAGACGGGCACGGTCATCAAGTACCGGGTGGACGGCCTGCTTTACCCGGCCACGGAACGGCTGGACGTCCGGCATAACAAATCCTTCGTTTCCCGCATCAAGGTCATGGCCGAGCTGGACATCGCCGAGACCCGGGTGCCCCAGGATGGGCGGTTCCAGTTGCGCCTGAACGGCCGGGACATCGACTTCCGCGTCTCGGTCATGCCTAGCGCCATGGGCGAGGACGTGGTCATCCGGGTCCTGGACAAAACTTCCCTCAGCGAGGAATTCAGCCAGCTCAAGCTGGAGGCTCTGGGACTGTCGGGGGAGACCCTAAGAAGGTTCCGCCGAAGCGTAAGGGAGCCCTATGGCATGGTCCTGATCACGGGCCCAACGGGCAGCGGCAAGACCACCACCCTCTACGCGGCCCTGGGCGAGATCAACACCGGCGAGGAAAAGATCATCACCATTGAGGACCCGGTGGAATACCAGCTGCCCGGAGTGGTGCAGGTGCCGGTGAACGAGAAAAAGGGCCTGACCTTCGCCCGGGGCCTCCGGTCCATCCTGAGGCACGACCCGGACAAGATCATGGTGGGGGAAATCCGGGACACGGAGACCGCCCAGATCGCGGTGCAATCGGCCCTCACGGGGCACCTGGTCTTCACCACAGTGCACGCCAACAACGCCTGCGACGTCATCGGGCGTTTCAGCCACATGGGGGTCAATCTTTACAGCTTTGTGTCGTCCCTGAACTGCGTCATGGCCCAGAGGCTGGTGAGGATGGTCTGCCCCCAATGCCGGAGGCGGGAAAAGCCGGGCCCGGAGTTTTTGGCCGCCTCCGGGTTAAACCCGAAAGAATACGCCGGCCACGCCTTTTTCGCCGGGGAAGGCTGCGCTCATTGCGGCGGCACAGGATACCGGGGAAGGCGGGCCGTGGCCGAGTTCCTGAACCTGACCCCGCGCATCCGCAAGATGATCGTGGACCAGGCGCCCATCGACGAACTCCAGCACGCCGCCATGGAAGAGGGCATGGTGAACCTGCGCCGGGCCGCGCTGGAAAAGGCCCTGTCCGGGGAAACGACCTTGAGGGAAGCCAACCGGGTCACCTTCGTGGATTAGAACGCCGATTCCTGCAAGAACCGACGAAAAAAACGAAAGCGCAGAACCATGGGGATATTGAAAAATCCGACCTTTCAGAAAGCCGTAGATTATTTCCGCCCGTTGCCCGAAGAAACATCCTGCGTGGGTGTGGCGCTAGGCCGGCAGGAAGTGGGCGTGATGGAAAGCCTGGCGACCGGGGGAAAAACCCGAATTTTGAATTTCGAAACCCATTCCCTCGACACGCCCCTTTGGTCCGGCAAACCCCGGACGGAGTCTCTTGCGGCCCTGGTTGCCGTGTTGGCCCCCTTTTTCCAAGAACAGAAAAGTTACCGGATCCTCCAGGTTTCCCTGCCGGATGCGGCGGCGCGTTGGGAAGTTTTTGAGCTTGAAAAAATTCCCGCCGCCGGGCCGTCCCTGGACCAGTTCCTGAGATGGAGATTCGGCCTGAATGGATCAAAGGAGGTTCCCCTTGTTTTTGCACACCAATACCTAGGGGAGGAAAAGGCCCAAAAATTGCTTTTGGGGGTGGCCTTGGAGAAACCTTGGCTGGAATGGCTCCAAAGGGCCTTCGAACAAGCTGGAGCAAGAGTATCGATCCTGGATATGGCCTCCCGCTTCCGCTTCAACTTATTCCACGATACTTTTATTTCCCAGGGGCCGGGAGCCCTGGTTAGCCTGGAAAAGGATTACTGGACCCTGCTCATTTGGGACGGGGAGGCCCGTCCCCGGTTCCAAAGGTCCAAATGGTGGCGGGCTCCGGTGAGGGACACGGGGGATTTGCCCTTGGAGGAGCTGGCCCTGGAGGTGGAAAGAACCGTCCGTTCCTATGTCCATGCGGGTCCGGGCCGTTCGGTGGAAACCCTCAGTCTCCTGGCGCCCGGGGCCTGGAGAGGACCAGCCCTGGAGGCTTTCCAAAAACCAACTGAAGGCAGGACGGCCGGTTTGGCGTTGGAGGGCCCTTTTGAATGGAGCGGCCCAATCCCTTCTTTCCTTTCGCCCACCCTGGCGGCTACGGCGGCGCGCCAATGAGGATAGAAACGAATTTTTTCCATTCCTTTGACCGGGCGGGGGTGCCGGTGCTGGCCGGTTTGGGGTGGGGAATGGCCCTTTTGGGGCTGGCCTTAGCGGTTTGTCTGCTCTTGGACGGGCTTCAGCTCAAGGGGGAAAACCCCTCGCTCCAAAAAAGACTGTCCGAACTGCGGCAAGAACCACTCCAGGCCACGACCCAGGCGGACCTGCCCTCGGCGGAGGATCTCGCAGGCCTTCGACGGCGCCTCCAGGAATTGAACCGACTGGACGCCGGGGAAGGGCCTTCCACTGCGGAACTTTTGGCCCAAATGGAGCGGATGACGCCCCCGGGGGTTCGGTTACTCAGCTTTCAAAACGACCGGGAGAGCGGTGGCGTCCAACTTGTGGCGGAAGCCCCGGACCTGGACGACCTGTCGGGTTTCCTGGCGACCCTCGAAAAGTCGGACAGCTTTTCCAGCGTGAACCTGTCCAAACAAACTCAGGCCCAGGACAGCTCGGGCCGTTGGATCCAATTCACGGTGGATTTGACGGAGAACGTGGAATGATCCCCATCCGACCCCTTGCGGGTTTTCTGAAGGATTCCTGGAAACATCCCAAGGTTCGCCGGGCGGGCTGGGCAACCTTGGCCGCGGCCCTCGCGGATTTCATGGCGCTGGCCGCCTTTTGGGCGCCCGCGGCCTGGAGCCACTGCCAACTGGAAAGGGCCATCGACGCCGACCGCTCCACCCGGCGGGAAGCGGCCCGGACCCTTCAAACCGCCCAAGCCTATTCCCGGTTTTCCAGTTTGTCCGGCGACCTGGAGGCCAAATGGAATACGCCCGTCACCCAAGCCGGCCTGGTGGAATCGCTCACCCGTTCCGCCGCCCGGCACCACCTGAGAGTCCTCTCCCAGGACTTCAACGTGAAAAGCCTGCCGGAAGGCGGCACGGCCTTTGAGCAAAACCTGTCCCTCTCCGGGGATTATGCCGCCATAAGGGAATTCCTTGGCGGCCTGGAGGACCTGCCATGCCTCACCCTGGTACGCCAGGCAAGGTTGGAACGAGAGGGAACGGGGGGCGCCGAGGTTCGGGCCGTACTTGAGCTTTGGACCTATGAAAAGACGGCGGGTGGAGCGTGACCATGCGGCGGAAAAAAACCATCCTTTGGATATCGGCCGTTGGGCTGTTGGCCCTATTGAACGTGATTCGCTGGGCGCCCGTGCTATGGAAGGGGAAGGGCGTTGAAAACCGGGGGAACTCCGGCTGGATGCGGTTGGACTTTCCTTCGCCGCAGGATCCCGCGGAGCGAAAAGTCCGGCGGGATTTGTTCGCCTTCGGGCCTTCCGCAATTCCTGACCGCCCCAAGCAAATGGCGAAGGCGACGCCAATCCCCGCGCCCCAGTCCAGCCTCGCTCTTTCCTTTCCGGACGGCTCGGTGATGGAAGCGGCCGGGGGCTACCGACTGATGGGGGTGGTTTCCAGGGGAGGCTCCAGCCAAGCCTTGGTTGGGTGCGGCAACCAGTTGTTCCAGGTGGGCCCGGGGGACAGCCTGGGAGACGGCTACCAGGTGCAGTCGATCGGAGAAAACGAGGTAATCTTGGCGGAAAAACCCGCGGGCGGCACCGTGAAGCTTCGGATTTGGGACCCGACGGCCGCCATTCCAGGAGCCCAAGCCAACAACGGAGGGATGAATCCAAATGACCCGGATTAACCAAGATCAAAATCGGATTCCGCCCGCCGCCGGGAGACTTCGTCCTTTCCGGCCCTGGGGCGCGGCGCTGTTGGGACTGGCCCTGGCGGCCGGATGCGCCTCCCTGCCCAAACCGGAAAACTATGCCAGCAAAAGCGAGTGGATGAAGGCCGTCCAGGAATACCGCAAGCAGTACTTGGAGCATCCGACCGACTATGAAATCAAGATGAAGTTGGAAGAGGCCGAATTGAACGCCGCGGAGGCTTTCTACGAGGACGGCATGGCGCTTGAAAAACAAGGGGCGCTGGATGACGCCATTTACCAGTTCCGTGAGGGGCTTTCGGCCATGCCCGACAACGAGAAGATCGCCAATACGCTGCAAAAAGCCCTTGCCTTAAAAGAGGCAACTACCTTTTACCAACAAGCGGTGGACTTGGACCGGGCGGGCAAGGAAGACGACGCCAAGAACCTGCTGACCCAGGCCTTGGACGCGGACCCGGAAAACGAGGGCGCCAGGGCCCTTTTGGAAAAGATCAAGGCCCAGGCGCCTGAATCCACGGGTGGGCTGGTGTTTTCCTCCCGGGAGCCGGTTTCCCTCCACTTCAACCATACCGACCTCAAGGCCGCCTTCGATTTCATCGGCCGCAGCTTCGGCATCAACGTCCTCTTCGACGGCGAATTGAAGGAGCAAAACGTGACCCTCTCGGTGGAGGACGTGACCTTTGAGCAGGCCTTGGACCTGATCCTCCACACCACCCAGACCTTCTCCAAGCCCGTCGGGCCCAATACCATCCTGGTGGCGGACGACACGCCGGATAAACACGCCCAATATGACGACCTTCTCATCAAGGACATCCAGCTCAACTCAGTCCGGGCTTCGGATATGGCCAACTTCTTGAAAAGCGTCACGGACCTGAAACACTTGGTGGTGAACGACCAACTGAACACCCTGACGATTCGGGATACGGCGGACAAGATCAAACTGGCCCAGGAAGTCATTGAGGCCAACGACCGCCCGCCCGCCGAGGTGCTCTTGGACGTGGAAATCCTGGAAGTCGACCGCAGCAAGGCTGAACAACTGGGGATGGATTACGGCCAATCCCTCCAGCTGGGTTTCCCGGCACAAACCAGTATCTCAGGCCTCAACGCCAACAACATCGACAACACCCTGGGCCAGGTTAATTTCACACTGCCCGCGCTCACTCTCAATTACTTCAAGCAGGATGTGGACGCCAAAACTTTGGCCCACCCCCAGATCCGCACCCTGGACAGCAAGGAGGCCAAGATCCACATCGGTGACCGGGTGCCCCTGGCTTCCGCCAACATCCAGCCCACCAACGGCGGGGTTCTGCAGACCACCTACACTTACAGCGACATCGGGGTGCTCTTGGACATCCTTCCCGTCATCAACCTGGACCGAACCGTGCAGGTCAAACTTTCATTGGAAGTCAGTTCGCTGGGCCCCAATATCGGAACCAGCGGAAACCCCGCCTACGAGATACTCACCCGGGACGCGGATTCCACCATGCTGCTGCACGACGGGGAATCGGCGGTCCTGGGGGGGCTCATCCAGGACGACGACTCCAA
>JASHQZ010000204.1 GCA_030038835.1 candidate division FCPU426 bacterium | reverse complement strand
AGGGCCTCGGAAAGAATCTGGCGGAAGTCGGTGGTCACCTGCAGGTCCCGGTTCTCGAAAAGATTCTCCGGCTCCAACCCCGGCCAGCGGCCGTAAACCTTGCCGCCCTTCACCCCTCCGCCGAAAAGCATCATGACGCTGGCATGGCCGTGGTCCGTGCCCCGGTTGCCGTTTTCCACCAGGGTGCGGCCGAATTCAGTCATGGAAACCAAAAGCACGTCGTTGGCCTGGTCCCCCAAGTCCTTGTAAAAGGCCGCGATGGCCCCGCCTAGGTCGGCCAGCCCCTTTTGGAGGCGGTTTTCTTCTTGGACGTGGTCATCCCAACCGCCGATATCCACAAACCCAATTTTCAACCCGGCCTTGGCCTTGATGATGCGCGCCAGTTGGAAGAAATCCTGGCTCTCCTTGCTCTTGGGGTAACCCGCGTCTTCGGCCTTTTGGGGTCCGTCCCGCAGGATCTTCTGCAGGGCATCCACGGAGTCCCGCGTTTCCTTGCCCGCGCCCGAAAGCAATTGGTCGATGCTTTGTTCGTACATCTGTTCAAAGGTGGCTTCTTCGCCGGCTCCACCGAAAAATTTGTAGGACTGCATATTGGCGAAGGTGGTCACCGGGAAATCCCCCCGCAAAATGCGGGGCAAGCGGGGGCTGACCGCCACCGCCGCCAGCGAGGATTTGGGCCTTTGGGGCAGCACTTGCAAGGAACGGTTCAGCCAGCCGTCCGGCGTGGTTTTGATTCCAGGCGTGCCGGTTTCCATGTTGTCCTGGGCGTCGAAGTGGGAACGGGTGCCATCCGGGCTCCCCGCCGCCTGGACCGCCGCGAATTGGCCGGATTTCCACAGGGGCAACAGGGGCGCAAACGCCGGATGGAGCCCAAATTGCCCGTCCAGGTCCAAAACGCCCTTGTCTTGGCCGGGTAACCCCAGGGCGAGGGTGGGGCGGCTTTTCCGGTAAGCGGGGTCGTTGAAAGGCGCGACGATATTGAGGCCGTCGGCCGCGCCCCGCTGGAAAAGGACCACTAGGACCTTGCCAGGGGAAGAAGGGGCGGCCGAAGCCGCGGCCCAGGCCCACCGGGGCAGGCCATGGAAAGCCAGCCCGGCCGCAACCGTGCCGCTGATCCTCAGGAAGTCCCGGCGGGATAAGCGGGTTTGTTTGGAATGTGTCATTTTAAGCCTCCCTCTAAAAACCGTTCAAACCACCAAGGCACAAGAAGGAGCAAAAAAAAATCCGTTCTTGATGCCTTGGTGCCCTTAGTGGTTAAATCGCCTTTATCTTTTTTGAAAATCCGGCGAGCCCAACACCAGCGCGCCCAGCTTGGCCACCTGGATTTCCTTGTTCCGGTCATCCAAAACCGCGTGGGTGATCTCGGGGTCCTTCAGCCTTTTCACCAGGACCCGCCTCGTGGAAGCCGAAACCTGGTTTTGGAGGAAAGCCCTGAAAAAACCGTTCAATATCCTTTTCTCGTCGTTGGTTTGCACCGCGGGCACCACCTGGGCCAGGTCCACGATAGCCTGAGACCGTTTGTTGCTCAATAAAGCCAGTCCGTAATTCATGCGGTTGAGCAGTTCCCCCGAGGATATCCAGCTTTTGGCGTCGTCCGGGTAGCCGGTGGGCGGCTCGCACTGGTAAAGGGGCTCGCCCATGGCGCCCAGGTATTGGGAAAGCTTGACCGGGTCTTCGATTTTGGCGTTGGCGGCCCGGAGCGCGCTGACCAGGTATTCCAAGGGCGTCTTAAGCTTCGCCCGGTAAACCTTGGGGCTGTAAAACTCCGGGGAGGCGAAAAGCGTCCTGAGCATTTCCTTGATGTCCCCGCCGGTTTCCATGTACTTGTCCGCGACCTTCCGGACCAGGCCCTCCGGGGGATTGTCGGAAACGAACCGGCGGCAAAGCTCGAGGGAGATGAAATGGGCCGTGGCGGGCTGCTGGCAAAGCAGGTCCAAAACCTCTTCGCCCTCGTGCTCGGCCATGCCGTCCGCCTCCTCCGGCCCGAACTTCCGGCCCAAGATGACCTTTTCCCCCAGGTCATGCATGCGCGGATGGAATTGGAATTGGTAGATTGTCGCCGGATCGATGTATTTGTGGTTGGGATTCAACAGGAAATAGGGTCCTTGGAAACTCCAACCCGTCAGGGCCCGCGCCACCTCAATGACGTCCTGCTGGGTGTAGCCCCCGTCCACGCCCAGGGTGTGGAGTTCCATCAGCTCCCGGGCGTAATTTTCGTTGAGCCCCGCGTTTTGTTTGGGCTTCCCCGCCGGGTTTTCCATCATGGCCATCATCTGGGGGTAGGCCGGCATCTCGTCTTCCGGCACATACCGGGGGTCCACGGTGCTGTTGACGTTATCCAGGTACTCCAGCATGGCCGGGCTGTGGGCCACGGCCCCCAGCAGGTCCCGGAACCGGCCGAAAACGTTGGGGCGGATCACGTCCCTCTCGTAGGAAGTCAGGGTCCATTTCACCTGGTTCTTTTGGAAACTGACGTTGAAGTGGTTGAACCAGAAGTCGGTCATGACCTCCTCAAGCTGGCGCCGGCTGTCCACGGCGCGGATGAGTTTGGCCGCGGAAAGATCGTCCAATATCTTCCGCGGCTTTTCGTTGATGGCTTTTATCTTGTCCGGGTCCACCCCGTCGAGGTTGGCCTTCTTAAGGGCGAATTGGGCGGGCGGATAGGCCCGGAACAGGTCGTAACTGGACATCTTGAGGGTGGAATAACCTTCCAATTCCTTTTCACACGGGCTGTCGTCGATACGGTCGGGGTTCAACTGCTCCTCAATAAAAGCCTTCAGGCCCATCTTCCGGACCCGTTCCAAGTCCCCCGGCTTGGGGCCGAAGGTGAGGCGGTTTAAAAGATGG
>JASHQZ010000203.1 GCA_030038835.1 candidate division FCPU426 bacterium | reverse complement strand
CTGAATTCTTTGCTGAATATTAGGAACACAGGGGAGCCTCGAAAATAAACCGGCTGTGATTCAAAGACCGAAAACGATCCCTAACTCCAGCGGCATCACGACCAGGGGACTGTCGGTAGAACCGTAAGCGGCGAAAGAAGGGGAAATGAAATCGTAAGTAATCCTGCCTTGCAGGAAGGTGGCCAGGCCGGAACCCAGGCTCATTTCCAATCCAAATCCTCCCTCCGTCAAGAAGTCGAACTCGTAGGAATAAGGGATGTAACCGTAGCCGGTGTTCACGTCGATAATTGCGCCTTGGTTGCTTCGGTATTCGTTGTAAGCGATTCCCGGGCCGACAAAGAAATAAGGACTGAAATCGCCATTGAAAATCCGATACCGGGCCCAAAAAGCCGCCTCAATCAAGGTGAAATTATTTCCGTTGGTCAAAGTGTCATTTTTGGAACCAAAGAGGTCCAAATTCAAATCCAGCCAAATGGAAAAATTGTCCGTTACCCTATAGCCGCTGCCCAAGTCTGCGTCAAAACCGGAAGTATAAGCAGTCTGGATGTTCGGGCTTAAGGGTAGGCCTACTCCCAAAGCCGCCGAAGAGATCCACCGTGAGGGTTTCTTGGGTTTCAGGGTTTCCGAAACAGGCCCCACGGCCTGGGGCGCCCAGGTGGGAGCCACCATAGGGGTGGGAGTAAAGCTAGGCGCGGGAGATGAGGAATCAGGAGTTAAAGCCGCCGCAGGAGTGATAGTTGACGTTAGCGTAGGGGTCCCATCCGTCGTATTCTCCCTATTCGATGCCAAAGCCTCTGTCGCACCCACAGTCGTGGCGCTCAACACCAGAACCCATAAAACCTTTGTTTTCATATTCAGTAGTGTAACCCAGCCTCAAACCAATCACAATCAAGGCTGGATTTTTTGGCGAGCTCAGTGAAAATAAGGAATCTCAAACCCAAGGATGGAGTATGCCAACCCAACCCTATGAAGTCCTGATCCGGGAATCCCACCTGGACACTTTCGGCCATGTCAACAATGCCACCTACCTCACGCTTTTCGAAGAAGCACGGTGGGATTTCATCACTCAAAACGGTTACGGGCTCCATCGGGTTCAGGAACTCCGGCAAGGACCAGTAGTTTTGGAATTGAGCATGAAATTTAAAAAAGAAATCACACTTCGTGAAAAAATTAAAATCACACTCGAACACATAGATTCCAAAGGAAAAATAAGCCGCTTCCGTCAGGAAATGATCAAGGAAGACGGTATGGTCGCAACCGAACTGGAATTGACCTTCGGACTCTTCGATCTCAAGACCCGTCGCTTGATCGATCCAACTCCTGAATGGAAAAAGACCATTGGGTTGCCTTAATGCCCCAGGTCGTTTCTCCCTCAACGTTTTACGCCTCGCCGGTTGGGTGGCGGTGCCAACCCACACCCCAAGGACGCGGACCCCGTGCTGTTGGGACTCATCAACGCAGGCATACCCCTGACTAAGTGTTTCTTAGACGGGCCGAACGCCACTTCTCGGACTTCGAACGAAGGTTTGACGGTCGAAAATGCGGCCCTGATTTTTGATGCGGGTATTTGTCGGTGAAACAACTCAATCGTTGCTTCTACGCAAAACCTGCCCCGGATACCGACCTGAGAAACCATTTTTATAATCATAAACCAACTGCCCGTTGACGAAGACCATCTTCACGCCGGTTGGCGGAACCCAGGGATTAACCGCCGTAGCATGGTCGCCGATGGTCTTCATGTCAAATACCACCACGTCGCCCCAATCCCCTTCCTTCAGCAATCCCCTGTCTTTCAGGCCTAAAAGTTCGGCGGGTTCCTCGGTGAGCCGGTTGACGGCTTCCGAAAGTCGGATGACCCGTTTGTCCCGCACATAGGTGCCCAAGAGGCGGGCAAAGGCCCCGACGTCACGGGGATGAGGGATGCTGTCGCTTGAATCAGACCCAAAAAGGACGAAAGGCGCCTGGATTTTCTTGATGAGCCCTTCTTCCGATAGGCCGTGATAGCAAATCTTGACGTATTCGCCGTTTTCGATAAGCAAGGCCAAAACCGCCTCTTCCTCCGATATTTTGCGCTGCCGGGCCAGATCCGCAATAGTGTCGCCCAACAGGCTCTTAAAGGCCTTGGAGCGGATGCGGGTAATCTCAATTTTATCCCCACCCCCGTATTCCTGTAGGCGTTTGTGGATCAGGGCCAGGATGTCGTTGGTCTTCGAGTTGCTGCGGTAATAGCCCAAGTTAGCATCTTCGGGCTTCAAATAGAGGAACTGGTAAAGGGGGATCTGAACCTCGTTGCCCCAGAAGTCGTAGGGGTAAACCGTGGCGTAAACCGGCTGGCCCTTGGCGCCGGCTTCCTCCAAAAGCAGCAGGCCGCTTTCGGTTTGGTCCCAATTGCTGGGCAATTTGAACAAGAGGTGCTGGATGACCACTGGCACCTTGTCGTCCTGGCCCAGTTGGACTGCTTCCTGGATGGCCTCCAAAACGCTAGAACGGTAATTACGGATGTGGGTGTAATAAACCGCGTGGGGAAAATGGGAAAGAACTGAAGCCAGGTCTTCCAGTTCGGCGGGCTGGCACCATTCACCGGGTTCGTAACCCAGGCCGCTGGAAAGGCCGAAGGCCCCGGCCTGAAGTGCCCCTTGGAGGAAAAGCTTCATAACAGCCATTTCCTGGGGTGTGGCGGGTTTTTGTCGGTTGGTTTTAACAAACCAATCCCGCAAGGTGCCTTGGCCGATCAAGGTTCCCAAATTCAAAAGGCCCGGGTGCTTTTGGATTTTGGACAGGTTTTTGTCAACGTCCAAGACCGAAAACCCGCAATTACCCGTGAGGCCCGTGGTAACTCCCTCCCGGACGGCCCTTTCCTGGGCCTGGAGGGTCCAAAGCAAGTCGTTATGCCGCAAAATGTCGATAAACCCCGGAGCCACCACCAGCCCTGCGGCATCCACCACATAATCTGCTTGGGAAGGGTCAATATGGCCGATTTTTGCAATTTTGCCCCCATTGATGGCCACATCTCCCCGGTAAGGCGGTAATCCCGTGCCATCCACCACCAGGCCGTTTTTGAGGAGAATGTCGTAATGGGGATCGTCGGCAAAAATAACGCAAGGTAGCTGTAAAAGCAGGGCGAGAAATAATAAGTGGAAGACTTTCAACCCATTACTCCGGTAAAGATTTGAAGTTTGAAAGTATAAAAGGGCCGCTGAAGGACTTCAACCAAGCTCTCCTCACAACGACAAAATAAAAAATCAACCATTTTGAAGGATGGCTAAAAAACCGCCGTCATGATCGGCTGTCGGCAAAAAAGTAAGACCCCACTCGTTTCTCAAAATTTCAGGGTGATTTTCAGGGAATGCGGGAACAACACCTCTATACGTGGAATGGTCATGTAAAAAGGCCCGAACCACCTCCTCGTTTTCTTCTCTTTCCAACGAGCAGGTGCTGTAAACCATGTACCCCTTTGGATAAAGATGGCCTTGGGCCTCTTCCAGCAGTTCCCTCTGTTGGGCAACATGCTCCAAAACGCTGTCCGGTGAGATCTTCCACCGCAAATCCGCCCGGCGGGAAAGCACCCCTGTGCCGCTGCAAGGGGCATCCACCCAGGCCAGGTCGAATTTTTGGGACGGCGGAAGCTTGGCCGCTTCCCCCTCATAAACCTGGACCTGTTTTAACCCCGTCCGCTTCAAGTTTTCCGCCAGCTTTTTCCGCCTATCAGGGGAAGCTTCGCTAGCCATCACCTGGCCCTTTTCGCCCAATTTCCAGGCCAATCCAACGGCCTTGCCTCCGGGCGCGGCGCAAAGGTCCCAGACTCTTTGGCCTTCGGAAAGCGGAAGTAATTCCAGCATCGCTTGGGGGGTCCAATCCTGGACAATCCAATTGCCCTTCTGGAAGCTGTCGCCGGAGAAAAGTCCACCCTCATGGCTCCTCACGCTGAAGGTCCGCAGCGGCCAATCCAATGCCTCAAGCCGGATGTTCTGCCGCTCCAAGTCGGCTTTCACCTGTTCCTCCAAACCGGGCTTGACATGAAGGTAAACCGGGTGGGGTTGGTTGTCGGCCTTGAAAATCCTTTCCAACCCGTCCAGTCCAAACTGTTTTTCCCATCGCTTGGCCATCCAAGTCGGATGGGAGTAACGGATGGCCAAACTGTCTAAGTCATTCTCTCCCTCGACCAGCAAAGACTGCTTTTTGTTTTCCGAATTGCGCAATACGGCGTTCACAAAACCGCTCAAGGACCCCTGCCCGCCTTTTTTGGCAAGATTGACGGCCTCATGTACAGCTGCGTGGGCCGGGACGCGGTCAAGAAAGAGGAGTTGGTAAAGGCCTAACCGAAGGGCGATCTTCGCTTCCACAGGGAGCTTCACGAAGGGAACTTGGCAAAACTGGGTTAAATGATAGTCCAAAAGCCGCTTTTGGCGGGTGGAGCCGTAGACTAGCTCCCTGAAAAGAGCCTCGTCATCGGGTTTAAGTCCCTTGGGATGGGCCAAAACATCTGCTATTTTGGCCCCATTTTCGATGGAATAGAGCGCCTTGGCCGCCTCCAAGCGGGAAGGGGACACCCTGCCTCCATCCCGGATGTTAGGATTAGGATTTCCGGTGCGGGCACGAAGTTTCTCTCCCTGACGGGTTTTAGAGGGTTTGTAGCGCCCCTTGGCGCGGCCCCTGTTGTGTTGGGGTGTTGGGCTCATGAAAGGATGGCTCCCGGCTTGAAATCCGGATGGCCCAGGGTGAAATCATAAGCGCCCATTTTTTTCTTTCCCGGTGGTTGGATTTCAATGAGCCGAACCGAGTCTATCCCCGCAGCCACCCATATCCCTTGTTTGGAAATCTCTAAAATCTCCCCAGGGGTTCCCTTTCGGTTTTCCAACGCGACTTTGTGGACCTTGAGTTCCATCCCCTTCCAGGAAGTTTCTGCCCCCGGCCAGGGGCTCAAACCCCTCACGCGATTGAAAACACGGCTCGCCGGCGATTTCCAGTCCAGCCGGCAAAACTCCCTCTTGATGGACGGCGCATAGCTGGCTTGGGAGGGGTCTTGCGGATGTCGGGGAGCCTTACCTTCCCCCAGGAGTCGCAGGGCCTCCAAAAGCCCCTCCGCTCCCAGGTAAGCCAGGCGGTCGTGGACTTCCCCCGTTGTTTCCTCTGTGTCGATAGGCGTTTTCTTAACGAGCAAAATGTCACCCTCATCCATTTTTTCGTTCATATACATGATCGTCACGCCCGTCTCGGTTTCGCCGTTCAGTACCGCGTAATGGATGGGCGCCGCGCCCCGATACTTGGGCAGGAGAGATCCATGGATGTTCAAACAGGCGATTTTGGGGATTTGAAGCACCGAGGAAGGCAATATCTGTCCGTAGGCTGCTACCACCGCCAGCTCAGGCCGGGTGAGGCGGAGGGCTTCCACGGCCTCCGGAACCCTCAACTTTTCCGGTTGGAATAACGGAAGCCCCAGTTCCAGGGCCTTTTTCTTGACAGGCGAAGCCTTCAGCTCCAGTCCCCGGCCTGCGGGCTTGTCCGGCTGGGTCACCACCAATGGGACGTCGTATCCCTTGGACCGGAGCGCCTCCAACGCGGGCACGGCGAAGTCCGACGTTCCCATGAAGAGGACCTTGAATAGCGAAGCCATGCGACACCCTAGGGTAGAAAATTTTCGGCACAGATTAGCACGGATGAACCTGGAAGGGATCTTTCAAATCCCATGGGTGACGGATTCACCATTTTTATTGATTTAAAAAAAGGGTGGTGGCGCCCGAGAGCACGGTGATTCCCCTAGACTCTGGGACTCCCGGAACAATCATTCCCGAAGTGGTCGCCAATAAAAGGCCGGGACTGGAAGGGGTGCCGTCCGAGGCGCAGAGCCAAAGCCTCACGGCAACTTGGCGGGCAAGGGGATTTCCATCCACGGCGTTGACCTGAACCTGCCTCAAATACCTCCAGTGGCCATTGGTCCGCCGGTTGTCGCTCAAGGGATCACCGGGGTCGCTCACCGACTTGTCCGTGGTGAGGCACAAATTGAAGCTAACCCCGTCGTTGAAGCTGCCTAGGACTGAGCCTCCGGAAGAAGGGTTGCCATTGGCCTGGGCCTCCAATTCATCCATCATTTGCAGGCCCTTGAGCCTTGCGTAATTCCTGTCCATCAAGGCGATGCTTTTACGGGCCAGGACTAGCCGCATCATCACCGCCGACTCGGCAAAAAGGGTAAAAACAACAATGCCGACGCAAAGTTCCACGAGGCCAAGGCCTTTGGCATCAAGGCTTTTCATCTTGTATCCTGGATACTGTTCGATTCGGGACCAAAAGGGCTCGGTCAAGGGAAAATCGGCGGAGAACCGGTGGTTTAAAGTGGCACCGCTTCCTTGAAATTCTTTTTCAACTGGTCTAACTGTTTCTTGAGGAAAAGGCGTTTGACGGCCGGGACCTTTTGGATGAAAAGCTGGCCGTTCATATGGTCAATCTCATGGAGCACACAACGGGCCAAAAGCCCCGCGTACTCAGAAACTTGTTCCTTCCCTTCCAAATTTTGGTATCTCACCTTGATCTTGAAGGAGCGTTCCACTTCCTCCCGCACATCGGGGATGGAAAGGCATCCCTCTTCGGTGGTTTCGGAACCTTCCTCCTCCAAGATTTCGGGGTTGAACAGGACCTGGGATTCCCCCCGGTCTTCCTGATCGTAATGCTCGTCCATGACCATCATTCGGATGGGCTCGCCGATTTGGATGGCGGCCAAGCCCACACCGTTGGCGTTCCGCATGGTTTCGGTCATGTCCGCGGCCAGTTCCTTGAGTTCTGGCCCGAATTCGGTGACGGATTTGCTTTTCATTTTAAGACGGGAATCGGGATAAAGAACGATAGGGCGAAGCATCAAAGGCCTCACAAGTTATGGATTTCAAAAGAATTATACGTTCGAAAGGTCGGTCAACTCAAGACCCGGTACTTGAGGCTGGTAATGGGCGTTTATTACCTAAAAGCCATCTGCCAACTGCTAAAAGCTGCTTGAAAGTGGATATTTTTGGATTATTTCTTTAAGCTCCCGCGCCACCTTCTGGGGATTCAAGGTCTTCACAATTCCGGTGACAACAGCCACACGGCGGGCTCCCGCCTTCAGGACTTTCTCCAAGTTGTGCAGCTTGATGCCGCCGATGGCAAAGAAAGGAAGCTCTAACCCGGAAGCCGATACTTGTTTCACGTAGTCCAGGGTGACCGTAGGTACCACATTTTTCTTGGTTTGGGTGGGATAAACCGGGCCCACACCGATGTAATCGGCCCCGTCCGCCACTGCCTTTTTCGCCTGATCCATCCCGTGGGTGGAAACCCCCACGAGCTTCCCCCCGCCAAGGATTTTCCGGGCATCCGCCACCGGCAGGTCGTCCTGGCCTAGGTGAACGCCGTCGGCGTCGGAAAGTAGGGCGATATCGGGCCGGTTGTTAACGATGAAAAGGGCGTTATGGGCCTTGGTGAGTTCCCGAACTTTCCGCGCCAAGGTCAAGAGTTCTGAATCCGTCAGGGAATACTCGCGCAGTTGGACGATATCCACTCCGCCCTTCAAAGCTTCTTCCGCAGTTTTGACGGTATCGTGGTTCTCGGAAAGTTCCTGATCGGTGACTAAGTAGAGACAGGCTCTTGAGAGTTGATCTTTTAAATCGTTCACTAGGGCACCGCGGAAGGCTTATTTAGAAACTGAGGTTGCTTCGTCATTACCGATCGCCTATTCGGTGATCATTTCTCCCAATGACGGCGATTAGAAATCTTTGTTGGGGGTTGACGCCTGGGCGTATAGCTTTTTGGGAATCCGGCCCGCAAGGTGGGAAAGCCGTCCAGCTTCACAGGCATGACGCATGGCATGGGCCATCTTCAATGGGTCCTTGGCATGGGCAATAGCCGTGTTCAATAAAACCGCCACCACGCCCAATTCCATGGCAACCGCAACGTCCGAGGCGGAACCCACACCCGCGTCGATCAGGACCGGGCATTTCAACTTTTCCAGGATGATAAGGATATTGTTGGGGTTCAAAACACCTTGCCCGGAACCAATGGGAGAGCCCGCAGGCATGACCGCGTGGGCCCCGGCCTGCTCCAGCTTTTGGGCCATCACCGGGTCGTCGGAGGTATAGGTCATGACGGTGAACCCTTCCTTCACCAAGATCTTGGTGGCTTCCAAAGTGGCCAAGGGGTCGGGCAGGAGTGTTTTTTCGTCGTAAAGAACTTCCAGTTTCACAAAGTCGGATATGCCGGTCGCACGGGCCAAGTGCGCCACCCGGATGGCCTCCTCGGAGCTGTAACAGCCGGCAGTATTGGGAAGTAGGGTGTATTTCTTAGGATCAATATAGTCCAGAAGAGTCTTCTCGCCCTTGTTCTCCAGTTTGACCCTGCGCAGCGCCACGGTCACAATCTGGGTGCCGGAAGCTTCCAGGCATTGGGCCATCAATTCGTTCGAGGCATACTTCCCCGTTCCCACCAGCAGGCGGGAATGGAAGGTCTTGCCATTGATCTGATAGGCATCTTCGGATTTAACTTGCTCTAATGTGGTTGCCACGTTGATAACCTTATGGTGTTTGTCTTGCTGGCGGCTGATACCCGATCGTTACCCGCCGCCAACAAACTGGATCAATTCCACCTGGTCGCCGTCTGAGAGCCTCCAACCCGGCCTTTGGTCGTTTTGCACGATGTGACGGTTTACTTCTGCCACGACGGTTTCCTTGCGCACCCCCAACTGGCGAATCAATTCCTCGAGAAAAATGCCTTCGGAAAACTCTTTGTTTTCGCCGTTAACAAGTAATTTCATTGAAATGGGCCTTTAGGAATAATGAGAACCATCATGTTGCATCAACTTTGGAGGGACTTTCAACCGCGGTTTTTGTATTGTCGAAGTATTTCGTTGATCTTGGCTTCCAAATCATTTTCCTCGGGAGTATTGTCCAGGCCCAGAAAGCGGTTCAAGGCAATGCGGGTGACAACGCTTCCTCTCAGACGCTTGTCCCCTTCGTAAAGTTGTTCCAGGATCCGGATTTGCAGAAAACGGAGTTTAGAACTTTTTTGTTTGCCCTCAATCTTGGTACGCCGACCGCCAGTAGGCCGGGACGCTTTGCGCAGGGCTACCAGTTTTTCCGTGGTCTTTTCCACTTGGGTTTTCGCAGGAAAATAAGCCTTCTCGGCGGCTTCTTTGGAGTTCTCTTCCCTCTCCTGGCGCAAGGCTTCCAAGCGCCGGATTTGTTTTTCAGCCTCAGTTAAATGCTTCTCTGGGTCGCTCACGGACGAATCCCTCTTCATTGAAAATGAAAGGCCACTTCTTTTCCAGCCAAGGGGCTATGAAATAACAGCATAACCCTACCCCCAAACCAGCAACCACATCAACGAAATAATGATAGCGCCCATAAATGGTTCCCGCAAACAACATCAAGGTTAAAAACAGGACGCAAAAGCGCCATTTTCCAAAATAAGGAAAGGCCATTAGGCAAATAACTGAAGCGGCGATGTGGGAACTGGGAAAGGAACCGCCTGGAAAGGCGTTTTGCTCCACCGCAGACTGTAGCCACTCCGACACCCAATAGCCGTGCAGCGACTCCCTTAACCCCGGCATATAAAACCGGGGGCTTTCCGCGGGCAGAAAGATGAAAAGGATGTAGTGGAGGAAATAAGTGAAACTGAGCGAGAACATGAAGGTGCGGAATTTGGAAAGGGGCGCCCGGAAATAAAGCGCCAGCGCCGAGAGGGGTAGCAGGAGGAAATAAAAACTATAACCGATGCTGAAAAACTCGTTCAAAAGGCGTCCAGGCTGGTAAAAACGCTGTAAATTCCATATTCTCATACCGATCTTCCCCATTTCCTCATCCACGCTGAAAAGCCATTCGTCCAGGGTCCAATCGAAATACTGGTGCACCAGCAGACCCACTTCGCGGTAAAAGAAGAGCATGGCGGCGAGTGGGTAAAACTCGCGGGCAAAGGAAACCACGGGGTTGGAAAAATTCCGGAGGTTCCAAAGGGCTACAACCAAGGCAAGGAAGGCCAGGGCATGGCACCCCACCAAACGTATTTTCTGGTCGGCCGCGAGGTTGCCCGCCAGGATCAACCCTGACATCACCACCTGGTAAAGCAGCACCAGCGAATCCACGGGTTTGATCCAGGGATCCTTCACCTTGCCGTTTTTTAATGAATAGGCGGTTGGGTTCATGGTTTATGTCGATTCTTGGTAGTGACTCAGTTTGCCGTCATTCCGAGGAGCAGAGCCGATAGGCCGGTTTGCGACGTGGGAATCTCAGGTTTTACCGTTGATATTTCCGGCATAACTGCCTGAGATTGCCACGGCCCAAATCGCCCCGATTGGGGCTGGGCCTCGCAATGACGACTCAAGATTCAAACTGAGTCACTACCCGATTCTTGATGTTTTAGACGTCCCTGACGAGTGATGTGTTTTTTTTCGGTCGAATTTCGATCGGAAAACCTCCACCATTCAAAATTCATAATTGCCGTTTTACCATGGTTTTATGGTGGAAATCTGCGGTTCCTGGCCTTTTTTGGCCATCTTCAAGGTATAGGTCAACACCTCGCCTGGCGACCGGTTGGCTTTTAATTTCAAACAACTGATGGACCAAGAAGGAATCTCATAGTCATACCGCTGGTCAAGGCCCGCATCCACACTCAAATCAACGTCCCCCCCATTCAACATGGTTTTGGGCCGCCAGTAGCGCTCTCCCCTGTTGATGATCATCAATGTCACGTCCTTGGATTTTGGGTCTTGGGTGGCGTATACCGCCATGTCGGCGTTTTGGATTTGGGCCGGCACCGACAATCCATGGATCATTTGTCCCCAAAGTTTCATCGCCCAATAAGCCGGCAGGGGCTGGAAGGGAACCCCTGCCGAAATGCTCCCCCACGGATAGGACGAAATATCCATCGACAGGTGTTCGTTCAAAAACTCGCCTTTTTTCTCCGCCTCCCACAAGGCGTTCCAAAATTGGAGGGTCACTGCCGCATCCGGGGTCTTCACGGTAACCGCCGCCGGGCAGGCACTTTCTCCCGTCACCAGGATCGGAACCTCAAAATCGGTGTTTTGGTAAATTTTGTCCCGAAGGGCCTCAATGACGGAGGCCTCCTGGGGAAGGTCCTCACGGATGGAGACCGCCAAATTGGCCGCTTGGAAAGTCGCGTAGCGGTGGATGGAAATCCCCTCGACGATATCCCCGTCATAGCGCAAGAAAGGGGTAATCCAGTCGTCCTCCCCCCGGGTGTATTCCTTGGCCACCTCGGGCCCCAAGACGACGATGGAAGGATCTTCCCTCTTCATGGCGTTATCCATTACGCGGAAGTGGTTGACATAATCATAAGCATTGTAATGGTCTACCCCAGTTACGCCCCTATCAGGCTCATCCCCCACTGCCCAAAAACGGATTTTATAACCTTTTTCCACGTTGGCGTAACGCACCCATTCGGCCGGCTCCTCCAGGTTGTCGGGATCAATGGGGACAACCACCATCGGCTCCGATCCCATTTGGCGGGTGAAAGCCACGAATGAATCCAGAAGCACGGCGGCATTGGGGGAAGCCTCGGGGAAAGCCGCCAAGTTCAAGCGGATCAACCCGGCGTTCATGGGTTTCACCCAAGGTGAGAGGATGGAAAGAAGAGTGGTGAACTTTTCAGGGGACTGGGCCGGTAAGGATTGTCCGAAAAAGTAGAGCCCCGTTTTTTGGAAGGAAGAAGCCCACTCCGCCGGAAGGGGCGACATTTGCAGCGTCACCGCCTTGGCGTGGCGGTCGAATGCCGACAGCGAAACCACGTAACCGTTCAATCGCCCATAAAAAACCGTCTTATCATAAACCTTTATCTTGGAAAGTTGAAAACCTCCCTGGCTATCCGTCTTCGTCTGCCGCGTCTTGGGCCAGGTGCTTACCAGGACCCCCCCCAAGGGTTTGCCTTTTGGGTCCAAGGCGATTCCGGTCACGGTCTTGACGCCCGAATAGGTAGTGTCATGGGTGCCGTCCCACACCAAATTCGCGTAAAGGTCCTCGCTTTGTTGGACAGGAACCGTTTGTTCGATCGTTCCGGCCCACTGTGCTTCAGGCCAGGTGGAAGGGTCCCTTAGGTCGGTTCCATTGCCCGCATAATCGAGTTGGACGATCCGGTAACCGCTGATCTTGCCGCCTTCGTCCAAGGAAGCGTCCATGCGGAAGTCCTTGCCCGGACCCAGGTCGAGCCCCTGGAAATAAGCCAGGGGGATGCAGGCTTCCATCAAGTAACCCTTCAGGGTCCTTCGGGCAACCAGCCGGGAGCCGGGAATCGTTTCATCCCTATTGAAGCAGTAAATTTGTGGGTTCTTGCAGTCGTTTCCCGGCGATAGGCCGATGTGGAAGTCGCCCCGGGCCAGATGGGAGGGCCCCGACAGGTTCGCGCGCGCGGAGAGAAACAACTCCACGCAGTCCCCATTCCATAGGGAAATAGGATCGTTGTGGTTGACGACCGCGCCCTTTTGGATCAGGGAGCTGGCCTCGGTGGGAATTACAATTCCGCCGGGCTTCTGGACGATGGCGGCTATGTAAAAATATTGCTGGTCGTAGGTGAGGAAAACCCTGCCGCTGAAATCGTCCTCTCCCTTCCAAAAGTTCTTCCCCAGCACAACCTGGTCCTTGCGGCCCAGGAATAACATGCGTGCTTCAGGCCAGTC
>JASHQZ010000202.1 GCA_030038835.1 candidate division FCPU426 bacterium | reverse complement strand
CCCATGAGCTGAAATTGGTGAGAGGGTTCGTGTTTTGGGTTTCAACGGCCAAACAAACGGTGGAAGTGGTGAGGAGCGATACCGGGACGCTGAGGCAGGTGGGATTCCCGGCGCCATCGGTGCCAGGAGCGCCCGCATAGGGGAAGTAACCGATCTCCGTTCCCCCGACCCAAATGGTGGTGTTGTCGTCGCCTGAGGCACAGAGGGTCGCGGAAGTCGGGGTGCATTGGGCTAATGTCTTCCCCACCTGCCCGCTGAATAAAGCCACGGAAAGGAGAAAGACAATTTTTCGGTTTTCAAAAAGCCATCGGCTCTTTGAATATAATTTATCAATAATGTCTAAAATCATTTTTAATCCGTTAAAAACTAAAAAAATTGTTTCTTATGATCGTTTTAAAAATCGTTTTAACGATTTCAAAGCACTTTCAAATTTTGCTTTCGGAAAAAACCCAAACTCGGCCACTTTTTAGATAATTTTTATTTTTTCTTACGTTTAACCTAACGTCACTTTTCGGTTAAATTTTACCATGTTTATCGATCAAACAAGATGTTTTTTAACTATTAAAAACCCTGAAAAATTAATGATTTTTGTCTGTTTTTGGAAAACCATATTTATCAAAATTTTTCTCGGAACATCGACCGATTCCCTGGAACAAAATTTAAGCCTCCGACCGGAAAATACCTCCCTGGCGCCCATGAAACCCAGTTGCCCTTCCGAACTAAAATTTTAATTTTCATTCTTGGAAACAACGGGCTCCGGAAAATTTTTTCGTCCATTCCGAATCCGTGAAAATTTCCCAGCACCCTTTTCATCCCTTGGGAACATTGTTTTTCCCAAAAACCTTTTTGTACGGGACACCCCGCAAATTTTTCCAACTTCCCTGTGTTATACTTGCCGCCGATTTCAAAGGAATTTTCTCTTCAAAGGATTTCCATGGTTCCGACTCCAACCCTTCGCGGCTCGAATTGGGAATGGCTGGCCGACAAGGCCCTGCTAAAAGAAGCCCCGTCCCGGGAAGAGGCCCGGGCCGTTCTTGAGGCCCAATCTCCGGAAACGCTCTCGATCGTCCACGCGGCTTACCGTGTCCGCCGGGCCTTTCACGGGAACAAGGTCAGGATTCACATCCTTCAAAACGCCAAATCCGGTGCCTGTCCCGAGGACTGCGGCTTTTGCTCCCAATCCTCCAGATACCAAACGCCGGCCGCCCAATATCCGCTCATGGAAGTGGAACCCCTGGTGCAAGGGGCCCGCAGGGCGAAAGCCGCCGGTGCCTGGAAATATTGCATGGTGACCGCCACCCGCGGGCCCAGCAACCGGGACTTGGATGTCATCTGTGAGGCCACTCGGAGGATTAAGGCCGAGGTGGGAGTGAAGGTTTGCACTTCCCTGGGGCTTTTGACTCCTGAAAAGGCCAAGCGCCTTGCCGAGGCCGGCGTGGACCGGTTCAACCACAACTTGGAAACCTCCCCCCGGTTTTACCGGCAGGTTGTCTCCACCCACACTTATGAGGACCGGGTCCAAACCACCCGCTACGCCAAGGAAGCGGGCATGGAAGTCTGCTCGGGTGGCATCATTGGGATGGGCGAGGAAATGGACGATGTGATCGACCTTTGCTTCGCCTTGAGGGAGGTCGGCGCCACCTCCGTTCCGGTCAACTTCCTGGACCCGAGGCCGGGTACCCCTTTCGCGGGGCGCTCCCTGGTGGAACCTTACTACGCCCTCCGGGTCTTAAGCCTCTTCCGGTTCGTTCATCCGGACGTGGATGTCCGGGCCGCCGGCGGCCGGGAGGCGACGTTCCGTTCCCTCCAGCCCCTTGTTTTATACGTTGTGAATTCCATCTTCACGAACGGCTACTTGACGACGCCGGGCCAAGGCGAAAACGCCGACCATCAGATGATCAGGGACATGGGCTTGGTGCCTGAAGTGGTTGGGGGCGAATTTCAGTCCTGACCGGTTCCGGGGGATTTCAAAAGGCCTTTGCCCTTTCAGGATTTTTGAAACGGGCTTAACTTTCGGGTTTTTTCAAATGGCGAAATGAAAAAAGAACCGGCTCCGGCGGTTTCCGCTTCCCACCCTTGGCTTATCCCTTTGGCTTGGTCGGCCGTCTTTTTAACCGCCTATGGGTTCCTCCTTTTCCATCCGGACCTTCACCCCGCCTGCCCTGAAAACGACACGTGGAACCTTCCGATCCGTTGGTCGGTTCTTTCCTCCCTCCGGGCGGGCCGGCTTCCCCTTTGGAACCCCCTTTCCGCCTTCGGCATCCCATGGCTGGCGACTTGGCAAACTGAGACGTTTTATCCCGGGACTTTGCTCTTCACCGGGTTCGGGCTTTCGGCTTGGAATTTTTCAGGGGTCCTTCACTTGATGATCTTGTCGTTGGGCGCCTATTTCTTTTTAAGGGCGGAAAAGCTGGGTCCCTTGGCCTCTTTTTTCAGCGCCTCCATCGCCCTAATGAATGGTTGCGCCTACAACCATTTGGGCAGCAATTCCTCCATGGATACCATGGCGTGGATTCCTTGGATATTCCTCGCCGCGCTCCATTGCCTTGAGGAAAAACAGTGGGGGAAGATTCAATTGGCCATTTTTTTTGCCCTGCAGGTTTTGGCGGGATACCCTCAAATAATTTTTTATACCCTTGTGGGCTTGGCGGCTTACGCGGCCTTCCGCAAAAACTGGAAGGATCCGGTTAAACTCCTGCTTCCCCTGGCGGGAGGTCTTCTGCTTTCCGCCGCCCAGTGGATACCCTCGGTCGAGTATTTTTTCATCAACAGCGTGCGCTTGCCGGCGGTCCACAACAACCCTCATTTCTTCCTGCCGGTGGAAAATTTGGAAACCTTCCTCAACCCAACCGCCTTAAGCCGGAACGGGCTGCCGGACTATGTCGTCAATCCCACTTTTTTTTATTTCAATTTTTACTCGGGAATCCCGCCGCTCCTCCTCCTAGTCCTCGGTATGGTCCGTTGGAGGGCCCTCCGGCCCATCTCCCAATTTTTCCTTTTCGGCTTTTTAGCCCTCCTGGTTTGGGCGCTGGGCTGTCCCTTAAGGGCCTTCGAATTCCTTCGCATCCCCTTTCCGGCCTTCTTGGAACCGGCGAAATGCTGGGTTCTCGCCGATGTTTTCGAGCTCATCGCCCTTGGTTTCATCCTTGAGGATTTGTTCCCCAAGCCGGCGAAAGCGCAATGGGCCCTGACCGCCCTTTCCATCGCCAATCTTCTATGGTTCGTTGGGGCCCATCTCCTGGAGAGAAACCTTACGCCCCCCAGTCCCCTCTTGGACGCCCAAGCCCAAAACCTCAAAAACCATTTGGGAACAGGCCGCATCCTGGTCCTCCCCGACCCCCGGGAGCACCAAAGGCTTTACACCCCCCTTCCCGACCCGGCCCGGGAACCGCTTTTCAAGCGTTTCATCCCTAATTCCAACTATTACGAATTTTTACCCGCCGCCACTTTTTACGGGTCCACCCAACCCTCTTGGGGCGCCTTGGACGCAGGTTTTTATTTCCAATACGTGTTTCCCCATGACAACGGCGCCTTGATGGATCTTCTGGGAGTGGATCTCCTCTACCTCCCCGAGGATCATTTGCCGCCTCATTACCAAAAAGTCCAAACCAACGGAAATTGGGTTCTTTGGAAGAATCCTTCCTCGCTGGGAGGGCGCTTCTTTTTTTACGGCCTTCCCCAAACGGGGGACCGCAAGAAAATCTTTTCGGCTTTCGCCGACGGCACCGCCAAACCCCTTCAAAATCTTTTTTTGGATCCAAGCAGTCCCGCGTCCCTTGCCCCCTTGGCCCAAGGGCCTCCCTTGGATGCCGAGGAAGTAGCCTTGCCCGGCGGGGCGAGGAACGGGATTTTAGTGGTGACCCAAAACGCCTTGCCCGGATGGCGCGCCTGGGTGGACGGCCGCCCCGCCGGCCTTTACCTGGCGGATGGGCTGTTTCAGGCCGTATTTTTTGCCGCGAGTGACAAAAAAGTGCGGCTGGCCTATGAGCCCGCGAGTTTCCGCTTGGGATTGTTCTTGAGCCTGTTGGCTTTGGGGGGATTTCTCGCCTGGGCGGGAAACAAAAAGTCAGGCGGGTTGCACTCCTAACATTTCGCCGGCCGTCTCAAACACCTTTTCGGGAGTGAGCTTCAACAGGCACTCCTGGTGGACATGGCGGGCCAGCCCTTCCTGCCGGGGGAAGGGGCAGACGTTCTTATCGCAGGGACCGCAATCCAGGAAATGCTGTAAAAACCGGTGCCGGCTGTCGTCGGGCTTCATCCAGCCGATGCCCCAATGGGGGCCGCAAAGGGTCAGGCTCCGGGTTCCAAAGGCCTGGGCCATGTGCTGGGGGGTTCCGTCATTGCCGATCAACAGGTCCAGTTTGGAAACGAAGGCCGCCGCCGCCAAAAGCCCCGTCTTGGGCATTTCCAGCAATTTTTCCTCCCCCCCCCACCGAACTTCCCTCAGGATGGCCTCGTCCGCCGCGCCTCCAAAGAGGACGGGTTTCACGCCCCAATGTCCGTAAATTAGGGAAACCAGCCTGCGCCAATAATCCACCGGCCACCTTTTGGAGGGCCAGCCGCCCGTGGGGTTCAGGCCGATTTTCAGCTTTTGGCCCTTCCATTCCGGTTTTTCCCATTCCTGCCGGGCCCATTCCTCTTCCCGGTCGCTGAGGAAAATTTCCGTTTGGTTTCCGTCCGTGGGAACTCCCAAAGCCCGGACGATGTCCAGATTGACCTCGGCCTGGTATTTCCGGACCCTGTTCCTGGGGATGACGTAAGTGAAGGCCCATTTCCGGACCCGGAAAGCGTAGCCGGCCCTCAAGGGCGCCCTGGTGGCCAGGGTCAGCCAAGCCGAGCGGGGTTCGGCCGCCAGGTCCAAGGCCCAGTCATAACGCGCGTCATAAAGGCCCTTGACGAAACGGAATAATTCAAAAAAAGGCCCATTTTTTTCCGGATGTTCCAGGACACGGTTCACGTAGGGATTGTGCTTGAGGATGGGCGCGGCCACGGATCGGGTCAAAAAGTGGATTTCGGCTTCCGGAAACCTCTTCCGCAGGGCCCGGACCAGGGGGGTAGACAGGATGACGTCCCCGATTCCCTTTAAACGGATGAGAAGGATCTTCCGGGGCATGGATGGAGATGCGGTTTTCACGCGGGCCTCAAAACAAGTCGACTGTTGGCGGTCGACCGTCGGCAGCTTACAACTGCAAGCACTTTGGGTCTTTCCTAGCTGTCGACCGCCAACTGTCGACGGTGGACTTATTTTATGGGCGTGAGCCAGTCAAACCTGTCGGGGGTATGCCCCTTGATGATGTCGAAGAAGGCCTTTTGGATTTTTTCCGTTACGGGTCCGCGCTTGCCGTTGCCGATGACGATGTTGTCGATCCTCGAAACCGGCACGATCTCGGCGGCGGTGCCGGAAAGGAAGACCTCGTCGGCGATGTAAAGCCCCTCCCGCGGAAGGACCTGTTGGCGGATCTCCACGCCCAAATCCCTCGCCAGGACGAATAGGGAGTGGCGGGTGATCCCCGCCAGGATGGCCGAACTGGTGGGCGGGGTGAAGATAACCCCGTTTTTCACCATGAAGACATTCTCACCCGACCCTTCGGAGACGTAGCCGTAGTGGTCGAGGGCGATGGCCTCGTCGAATTCGTCCTGCACGGCCTCCATCTTCATCAACTGGGAGTTCAAATAATTGCCGCCGGCTTTGGCCAGCGTGGGGAAGGTATTGGGCGCGGGCCTCTGCCAGGAGGAGATGCGCACCGAGATGCCTTTTTCCAGCGATTCTTCGCCCAGGTAGGACCCCCAGGACCAGGCGGCCACCGCCGAAAGCACAGGGTTCTTCAGGGGATAAAGTCCCATGGCGCCGTAGCCCCGGAACACAAAGGGCCGGATATAACAACTTTTAAGCTTGTTGGTCTTGACGGTCTTGACCACCGCGTCCATGAACTGTTTTTTGGTGTAGGGGATGTCCATGCGGTAGATTTTGGCCGAATCATAAAGCCGGTCAATATGGGCCTCCAGCCGGAAAATGGCCGGCCCCTGCCGGGTGTCGTAGCAGCGGACACCCTCGAAAACGCTCGAGCCGTAATGGACCACATGGGACAGGATGTGGATATTGGCCTTTTTCCAATCAACGAATTTTCCCTCGAACCAGATTTTCCCTTTGCCGAACACGGGTGCGCTCCTCGTCGAAGAGTGTCAAAGTCGCCGTATTATAGGAAGTTTTGAGTTAGAAGCTCTAACAAAAAACTATTGAACCACCAAGGTCACCAAGAACATCAACCGGATAATGTTTTTAAAATCTAACCGATTCCGATAAGTTTTTTGACTTTCTTGGTGAACTTGGTGACCTTGGTGGTTCAAATTTCCTTTTTTCGCCTTATAAGCGTTAATACTTTTCCCAGTATTTCCCTAGTTTCAAGGTGGTCCATGCAGGCCATGAAGTTGCAACAGTCCAGGCCGCAATGGCTGCAACCGATTTCCGCGTAAGCGGCCTGGTGGGGGTCGCCGTAGGGGAACCAGATTTCAGGCTCGCCGGGGCCGAAAATCCCGATCGTCGGCGTGCCGACCGCGGGCCCCACGTGCATGGGTCCTGAATCGTTGGCCACCAGGGCGTCCGCCGCCTGGATAAAGGCCATGAGCCCCCGGATATTGGGTTGGTTGATGAGCAGCCAGTCTTTGTCCATGTGGGCCTCAAACTCCCCCACCACAGCGGCCTCTTTGGGCCCGAAGAGGTAGAGGGGCCGTATGCCTTCCCGCTGGAGCCAAAATCCCAGTTCGGTGAATCGTTCCAAGGACCAGCGCTTGGCGGGCCAGGAGGCTCCCGGGCAAAGGGCGGCGATTTTCTGGCCCGCCTTGATCCCAGCCCGTTCGAACAGCTTCCGGACGTGGGTCTTTTCCTCTTCGGTCACGACCAGGCCGGTCTTATAAGGGGACACGGGCTTCATGCCTAAAACCCGGACCTGGTCCAGGTAAGCCTCGGTCACGGGCCTGCGGCCCGATGCCAGGGGGTCTGAGGAAGGGGGCGCCAAAACCGTATAGGCCCAGGACCGGCCCCGCATTTCAAAACCCACCCTTACTTTGGCCCCGCTGATCAGGGCCATTTGGGCCGTTCGGGGATTGCAAAACAAATCCAAAACCGCGTCAAACCGGCGCCTGCGAAGTTCCCGGTAAAAGCGCCAAAGGTAGAAGGGGTTATTTTTCCGCGGCGCATCAAAAGGAATAACGCCGGTGATACCCGGATGGTTTTGAAGGGCTTCCGAATAGCTTCCTTCGGTTAGGAACCAGACTTCCCGGCTTGGATTTCCCTGCCGCAAGGCATCCACCAGCCCGGTCGCCAGGATAAGGTCACCCAAAAACCGGGGACGGATGATGAGGACTTTTTCGAGCGATATCATTTTTCCCTTTTAGGCAAAGCCTGTTCGCCACAGATGAATGGGATACATGAGATAAACCAAATCAAAAAATGTTCTTTTTGTTCCAAAATCTTTTCTTTTTGTTTAAAGCAATCCTAATTCATCCCCTTCATCCGTGGCTAAATATGCTTTGGCGGTTTTTCGCCTTTGATTCTTATGGGCTTCCGTAGTTTGTTCATCACCTTTTGATAAACCTCATCCACCGAAATAGCGTGCAGGCATTTATACCCAATGGGGCAGGTGCGTTGGAAACAGGGGCTGCATTCCAGGCGCTTATAAATCACCTCGTGTCCGATCCCAAAGGGCCGGGTCCAGGTGGGGGAGGTTGAGCCGAAGAGCGCCACCGTGGGGGTCCCGACGGCCGCGGCCACGTGCATGGGGCC
>JASHQZ010000025.1 GCA_030038835.1 candidate division FCPU426 bacterium | reverse complement strand
CCCGGAGGCGGAAAAAATAAGTGCCCAGGACGCCGATGTAGGCCACCCCGAAAAAAGTGACGCTGACCGAGACCACCATGTCCTTCAAGGGCCGCTGGGACCAGAGGAAAGAGAGCGTTAAGAGAAAAAGTCCTATCAAAAAGGCGTCCTCGGCGGCCCAAAACAGGGGGCGGATGACCCAGGGCAGCAGGAGGAGGGCGAAGGCGACAAAGCCTTCCACCCGCAGGGTCTTCAGCCGATGGGCGTCGGCCAGGTTGAAATATTCCCAAAGGGCCATTCCCAGGCCTGCCCCAACGGCCAACTGGAAGGGCAGGGTCCAACTCCAAAAGGTGATGGCCAAGAGTACGGCCATGGCCGGCAGGGCGAACAATATCCTTTTGGTCAGCGGGCCCATGACGTGACGCTCCCGACGATGCTTTCCACCCCTCCGAACCGCCTCTGGCGGCCCTGGAAGTCCCTCAGGGCCGCGATGAAATGGGGCGTCCTGAAATCAGGCCAGAGGGTCTTGGTGATATGGAACTCGGAGTAGGCCAGTTCCCAAAGGAGGAAATTCGAGACCCTGAATTCCCCGCTGGTACGGATAAGGAGGTCCACTTCCGGCAGGTCCGCGGTGGAAAGGGATTGGCCGATGGTTTTTTCCGTAATGGCCTCCGGATGGAGGTGGCCGGCCTTGGCTTTTTTGGCAATCCGCTTGATGGCGTGGATCAGGTCGGCCCGGCCGCTGTAGGACAGGGCCAGCACCAGCTTCAGACCCGTGCAATGAGCCGTGGCCCCCATCGCCTTCCGGAGTTCGCTTTGGATTTCGAGGGGCAAATCCCCCGTATTGCCGATGGTTTTCAGCTGGACGTTGTTCTCTAGGAGCTCTCCCACCTCGTTGCGCAGGTACTGTTTCAAGAGCTGCATCAGGAGGCCCACTTCTTTTTTGGGACGCCTCCAATTTTCAGTGGAAAATGCGTAGAGGGTCAAGGCCTCGATGCCCAGCTCCCCGGAAAGCCTCACAATTTCCCGGATGGAGTGGGCCCCGGCCCGGTGCCCGGCGATGCGGGGCAAATGGCGTTTTTTCGCCCAGCGGCCGTTGCCGTCCATGATGATGGCGACATGGCGGGGCAGGTGGGGTTTCAACCGGTGACGCTTGAGGAGGGCGGCCTGTTTCGGTGTGTCCAACGCCTTGGTCAGATCTCCATGATTTCTTTTTCTTTGTGCTCGCTGAGTTTGCCGATTTCCTGGGTATAGAGATCCGTCATTTTTTGGATGCGGTCATGGTGTTTCTTGAATTCGTCCTCGGCGATTTCCTTCTTCATGTGGTCCAGGGCCTTGTTGGCTTCCTGCCGGATGCTCCGGATGGCCACCCGGCCTCCTTCGGCGAACTTGTGGACCAGCTTGACGAATTCCTTGCGCCTCTCCTCCGTCAAGGGGGGCATGGAAAGCCGGATGACCTTTCCGTCGTTGTTGGGGGCGATGCCCAGGTCGCTTTTTTGGATGGCCTTTTCAATCTCCGAAAGCGCCTGGGGATCCCAAGGCTTCATTTCGAGGGTGCGGGAATCAGGAACGGAGATGTTGGCCACTTGGTTGATGGGGACCAAGGACCCGTAATACTCCACCTTGATATGTTCCACCAGGGCGGCATTGGCTCGGCCGGTCCGCACCGAGGCAAAATCCCGCTTGGTGGCTTCCACGGCCTTTTTCATCTTGGTTTCGGCTTCGTTTAAGATCGCGTTGGCGTCGGCCACTTCATTACCCCAATTTTGAGTTTTAACTTTTAACGACGGTGCCGATGGGTTCGCCCCACACGGCCTTACGGATATTGCCGGGGGGCTGCAGGCTGAAAACGACGATCGGCAGTTGGTTGTCCATGCAAAGGGCGAAGGCGTTGGAGTCCATTACCTTCAGCCGCCGGTCAAGGGCCTCCTGATAGGTGAGGCTACTGAATTTCTTGGCCTTGGGTTCCTTCTTGGGATCGGCGCTGTAGATGCCGTCCACATTGGTGGCCTTGAGCATGGCATCGGCGTCAATCTCGATGGCCCGGAGGGCCGCGGCGGTGTCGGTAGTGAAATAGGGGTTGCCCGTGCCGCCCGCGAAGATCACGATGCGGCCTTTTTCCAAATGCCTTAAGGCCCGCCGTCGGATGTAAGGTTCGGCCACCTTGGACATTTCAATGGCGGTTTGGACCCGGGTATGGGCCCCCTGTTTTTCCAGGGCGTTCTGGAGGGCCAGGGCGTTGATGAGGGTGGCCAGCATGCCCATGTAGTCGGAGGAAACCCGGTCCATGCCCATGCGCTCGCCGTCGGCCCCGCGGTAGATGTTGCCCCCGCCGATAACCAGGGCGATTTCCACCCCGGATTTTTGGACCTCAAAGACGGCCTTGGCGATGGCCTGAACGACCTTCTCGTCGATGCGGTGTTCATTGTCGCCGGCCAGGGCTTCACCCGAAAGTTTTAGGAGGACGCGCTTGTAAAGGGGGCCGGACTTTGAACCTTTGGAGGAAGCTGAAGCCATTCGCACATTCCCTCGACGTTTTCACCGAAAGAGACTTGGAGAACAGCAAAAATTGTTTTATTCGCCTAATTGCAGCCGCGTGAAACGGCGGACCACCACGTTTTCTCCCAGCTTGGCGGCCACCTCGGTGACGTACTGCGTGACGCTTTTTTTGGGTTCGCGGATATAAGGCTGGTCCATGAGGCAAACCTGCTTGTAATAGCTCTCGATCTTGCCCTCGGCGATCTTGGCCTGTACGGCCTCGGGCTTTCCCGATTGCTTGGCTTCTTTCATATAGATAGA
>JASHQZ010000201.1 GCA_030038835.1 candidate division FCPU426 bacterium | reverse complement strand
CCCGTGACGGATTACCGCGGCGTAATAAAGGGCCACCAGCGCAGGTTGCAGCACGGCCAGCATGGACTGGAATTGCTGTTTCTCCGTGGCCTGGAAGATCCACGTTGGTTGGAGGGCTGTCAGGAAAAGAATGGGCAGGAAGAACCAGCCTGCGAAATGAAAGGAGGGCGGTTCCACCCCCAGGCTCATCACCGCCGCGCCGACCGCGCAGAAGAGGAGCGCCACGGCCAGCCGGAAGCTGTTGGTGACCTGGATCAGACGGTTTCTTTCCCCATCGTATGCCATATTCTTGTAGTCGCGCACCAGGACAGGTGGATAGATGACGGCCAGGAATGCACCGGAGAAAAGGGCCAGGCTTTGCACCATGCCCGAGATGCCGAAGTTGCGGGTTCCCAGGCAGCGTGCGGCCCAAACCGAACCCAAAGCCGCAAAAACGAGTCCCAAGGTCCGGGCGCCCACCATGATGGCGGCCTTGTTGACCAGGTGGGGCCGGTTTTGGAGCTTGCCCCAAAGGCGGGCTCGCAGGGAAAGGGAGGTCGGCGCTGGCATGGGGAATCCAATCCGTGGGGGAGCTTAGGTTCGAAAACCTGCGGCTTTGGAATGGACCGGAGCCAGCCTTGTCCGCGCGGCCTTTTGCGCCGGCCGGGCCCACAAATCCAGCCATGGTCCGGATTCCCTCCGGACCCCGTTCAAAAGAGCGCCCCACAGTGGGACCTGGGCGGACTGGAGCATCCGAACCGCTTCCTGGAAATCCTTTCGCCGGGTGACGCCCCAGCGGGCCAGGAGCAGGACTCCGTCCAGGGCCGCACAAAAGACCACTGCGTCGGGCAAAGCCAGCAGGGGTGCGCCGTCGAAAACCAGGTATTCGAATTTGGATTTGGCCTCCCCGACCCACTTCTTGAGGGCTGAAGGGCTGAGGACGCCGGAGAAGTCCGTGGAACCGGCTGGCGCGGGCAAAAGAGTGAGGTTCGGGATGCCGGAAGGTTTGGAAGCCTCCTTCAAGCCGGCCTCTCCGGAAAGCAGGCCCGAAAGGCCCGGAGCAGCCGCCATCTCGATTCCAAAAAGGCTACCCAAACCGGGGTTTTCGAGGTCGGCGTCGATCAAGAGTACCTTTTTGCCCGCCTGGGACAGGCTTAAGGCCAGATGGGCGGCGGCGAGTGTTCGGCCTTCTCCCGGGCGGGGGGAAAGGATGCCCAAGGCCAACGGGCCCGATTCGGGCCGGACCAGCAAAAGATGGGCCCGGAGGGATTTGAAACCCTGGGCGAAATCCGGGTCCGGAGCGCGGGCCTGGGCGAGGGCCGAGGCCTGGTCTTTGTTTTTAAGGAGTGGAACCGAGGCCCAGAGGTCGGCTGGCGTGGCCTGGGTCAGGTCCCTTTCCTCATAAATGCGGTCCTCCATCCTTTCCCGCACGAGGGCGGCCGCTAGTCCCAGGGCAAGCCCGGCCAAGAGCCCCAGGATGACCGAGACGCTCTTCTTTGGGGAAACAGCCTTGTCCGGCACCGTGGCCGGGTCCACCACCACGATGCCCGTGTTCTCGTTGTTAGAGCGGATCCGGCTTTCTTGTTCCTGTTCCAGGAGCGACTTGTAGATCAACTGGTCCGCCTCCGCCTCGTTGGACTGGTTCAGGTAGTTCTGCTTGTTGGACTGGTCCTCCTCCAGCTTGGAGCGTATGGAATTAAGCTGGCTGTGCAAGAACTTGTAGCGGGCCTCCTCGCTTTCCTGGTTCAAGTCCTGGTTGACCTCGATGAAGCTTTCGGCCCAGGCGTTAGCCAGGTCGGCCGATTCCTGGGCGGTCTTGGCCCGGGCGGCGACGGAAAGCAGGTTGGAGCGCTTGACGTTGTCGACCTTGACTTGGTGCTGGAGGTACCAGACCAGCTTGGACTGGTCCATTTTCCGGAACTCGGGCTTGGAAAGAAGGTTGAGTTTTTCAATGACGCCTTCCGCCACCCGGTCGGTCATGGCGATTTGCATGGAGGTCTCGATGGGGTCCCCCGAGGCGGGCAGGAAGGACATGTCCTGCAGCGAGTTGGAACCGGTGGAGGCCGAGTTGTCGGGCACCTTGACCGTGGTGACGGTCTGGTAGGTTTTGGGCCAGAGGAATCCGTAAAGCAGGGCCAATGCCAGGCAGGCCAGTGTGGTTTTTTGGATGATCCCGCGGCGGCGCCAAAGGACGCTCAGGAGCTTATTCAGGTCCAGGACCGGCTCTTCTAGGGGAGTGGGGTTCATCGGGTTGGCCATGAGGTTCCTTTCGCGCGCCCAGCGTCCGGGGCTTATTAATTAATAGTGGATTTGAGTGGCGATGATCGCCAGGCTTGCGGCGATGCTGGCGATGATGGCCCAGTCATTGGAGGTGAGCGCCTGGTCCTTGGGCACCATGAGCACGTCGCCGGGGTACAGCACCGGCGGCTTGTCCTGCGTGCCTTTGTCCGTCAGGTAACGGTTCAGGTTGATGCTTTCCTTCTTAAACGTGTCCCCGTGGATGATGATGGCGTCGCTGAGTTTGGCGTCCGGCATGGCCCCGCCGGCCTCGGCCAGCAGCGAAAAGACTGTGGGTTCGCCCCGGATGAGGAACTTACCCGGGCGGGTCACGTCCCCCAGCACGGAGACGTTGTAGTAATTCGAGGTGCGCACCAGCACGGTGACCTGGGGGTTGTTGATGTAATCCCTCAGCTTGAGCCGCAGCAGCTCGGCGGCGTTGATTTGGGTCAGGCCCTTCAATTGGATCTTGCCCAGGAAGGGGAAAAGGATCATCCCGTCCGAGTCCACCATGTAATCGGTGGGCAGCTGGCTTTTTTCGCCCCCCCCGTTGACGGTTGAGGTGTAGCCGTTGCCGGAGGAGAAATTGACGACATAGATGTCCAGTTCGTCCCCCGGGCCAATAAGCAGGGAGGGATAGGCGTTGACAGATTTATCCGTTGCCGGTTCAGCGGCTTGCCCCACGGCGTCTTTATTCCCGGGGGAAGCGGAAAAGGCCGGGCCGGTGGGCGTCAACGCCACCGTCGCCGCCAAAAGCAAAGCCAAGGGGGGACCACCGAAACGCCACAAAGGCCTCCCGCGGTTAGGGAGGCCTCCTTTTTTAAGTTTCATTTTCACGGGTAAATCCTTTAAGGGCCTCAAGCCGGGGATGTTCCTTCAAAAACCCTTCCCCCGGCGGAAAGGCGGTGATTATAACAATCCGTCTGGTTCAAGGGAATGACTGTTTTAACCCCTTTGGCCGGAAGATCGTTACAGCGGAAAAAGAAGTCGGCAGGAACTTTGACGGGGGCCCTTAGTTGGTATCGGCATTGGCCTCGTTTGCGCTTTTGACGCCGTATCGGCGCCGCAGCAGGCTGGACCTGACCTTGGCATGCCCCAGGTTATTGATTTCCACAAGGGGGTGGTCGGAAGTCGAGCTCTCCAATTCCTGGAGCCGGCGGAGGATGGCTTTCATGAATCCGCTTACCAATACCCGGTATTCCACGTCCAGCTCGCTTTCCCCGACGTTGGGCTCGAAAATCCAATAGGCTTCCATCCGGTCGTCCTCGATGGAGGCATGTTCCCGGAAAACCTCGAAGTTGCCCAAATTGATTTCGGTTTTCAGGAACCGGAGGTATTCCCTTTGGATGTCGTGGGGCCTCTCCCAATAGTAAACGAGGCCTCCCGTTCCCTGGGCGTTGGCTTCAACCTTGATCCAGAAGCCCTGCACCCCGAACTCTGCACAGGTTTGGCTGGCCAACGCCAGGGCTTCATCCCTGTCCACCACCAGCTTCAATTTGGCCTGCTGCATGTCCAGAAAGCGGTGGGCCATCAGGTAATAGGGCTTCTTTCCCGCTAGGGAACCTGCGTCCGCGAAATCGAAGAAGCCCATCCGGGGCATGAGAACGGTCAGGATGACAACGACCGGAAGGAAGCAGAAGACCGCCAGGGCTTTTTCCTGGGACATAGCCAGCAGGGCCGCGACAACTAAAAACAGGTTGAACAAGGCTCCCACCACGGAAATGCGAAGCGGTGTCCAACCCATCTTGAGAAGCCGGTGGTGG
>JASHQZ010000200.1 GCA_030038835.1 candidate division FCPU426 bacterium | reverse complement strand
GCCCTCACCGAGGCCCGCGCCCGGGGAACCGCCATCCTCCTTTGCACCCACTATATGGAGGAAGCCGAGCGGCTTTGCGACCGCATCGCCATCCTTTCCCACGGCAAGATCCTGGACGTGGACTCGCCCGAACGGCTCATCGCCAAGCACATCGCGCGCGAGGAAGTGGAGGAGGAAGTCAGGCCCGGCGTGGTGTGGAAAAGGCGGCCCAACCTGGAGGACGTTTACTTGAAGCTCACGGGAAGCGGCCTGGGGGTCGAGGGGCTTTGAGAGCGAAGTTAGGAGTTTTGAGTGAAGAACCTCTAACAAAAACCCAACCTCTTGCCACAAAGGGCACGAAGTACACAAAGTAAGGCATGAAAACACTTTAAAAAAACAACATGGTTTAACTTTGTGTCCTTCGTGGTGAGAGATTTTTGTTAGAGCCTCTAAATATCGGACCGGCGCTACGGGGCCAAAAAGAAACGGCATCCCTTGACCGCCCGTGAACCGTTCGAAACAGTTGCCCGCGATGGGGAAGCGAGTAAGGCAACTTGTTTTGATGGGCGCCGAAAATCGGTCCATTTACAACCGGAGAGACCCTATGAATAAAAATATCTTGTGGACGCTGGTTTGGATGGCCGTGACGGCGTGGGGCCACTCCGAGGAAACTAAAAGCACGGCGGTTCAGCCCACTGTGGCAACGACACCGGCCGCCGTTATGACGGCCCAGCCGGCCGCCGCTGCCCAGCGGATGGAAACGGCCACGCCGGCCCCAGCCACGGCCGGCGCCCAAGCTTCGGCGGGTCCCTGGTTCCTTTCGGTTGCCGGTGGAATCGATGTCCCGGCGCAGAACTGGATACCCGCTTACAGCCTGGGCGGGGGCGGCCAAGTGGCGGCGGGCTACCGGCTGTCGGAGGAATGGGCCGTTGAACTGGACCTGGATGATTTTTATTTCTCGGGGTCCGGCATCACCACGGGAGCCGTTTCGGATTACGAATCGAGGGTATTGCCGACGGCGAGGTATTCCTTCCGGACGGGTTCGGACATCCGGCCTTATGTCCTGGCGGGATTGGGGATCGACCTGCAGTTCTTGAGCGGCCCCGCGGGCGGCGCGCTGGCGACGAGCTTCGCCATGGCGGCCGGTTTGGGCGTGGAATGGGAAATGGACCCAAGGATGTTTCTGTTCGCGGAAGGCAAATGGGATCTTTTGGCGGCGGACGGGCCCAATCACACCACCGTCACGGGACAGGATATGCCGGCGTTGGCCGGCGTAAGGTGGGGGCTGTGACCCGGAGGCCGGGCGGGGGGCGAAGGGGGCCTTCCGGGAAAAGCCCCATGTTGAGTGACCGGAATATTTTAGCGGAGGTAATGAATGAGACCCTTTTCTGCGACCGCCGGGACCATCCTTTTGGGATGCGCGCTGGCGTGGCCCTGGGCCTGCACGCTGCCCAATAACAGCGCTTTTCCCCTGGCGGGCGGGGCGTCCCATCCTTATATCAACACGATCGGAAGCTTGGGCACGGGGAACGGGCAATTCCATTATCCCACGGGCATCGCCTTGGACGGCGCCGGGAACCTTTTCGTGGTGGACCAGCTTAACAACCGGGTCGAAAAGTTCACTACCGCCGGGGTTTATGAGGGCCAATTTGGGGCGCAGGGAACGGGCACGGGACAGTTTGAAGACCCGGTGGGCCTCGCCATCGGCGGGGGTTTGGTTTACGTTTCCGACTATACCAACAATAACATCCAAGCATTCACCACGTCCGGAAGCTACCAATACGCGTTTGGCGGTCCAGGAATGGGCAATGGGACCTTCGACCATTGCGACCAGATGGCCCTGGACGGCAAGGGCTACCTTTACGTGTCGGACCAGGGCAACAACCTCGTCCAAAAATTCACCACCGCCGGAAGTTTCCAAACCCAGTGGGGGGGCTACGGCTCGGGCAACGGGCAATTGAACCTGCCCACCGGGGAGGCCGTGGACGGGAACAACTTATGCGTCGTCGACCAGGGGAACAACCGGGTGCAAGTGTTCACCCCGGCGGGGGTTTACGTGAGCCAGTGGGGAACCCTGGGGTCGGGGAACGGCCAGTTCGACGGCCCGGACGGGATGGCGGCCGACGGCAAAGGAAACCTTTACGTCGCGGATACCGACAATAACCGGATCGAGGAATTCAACTCGAGCGGGGGCTTCCTGACCCAATGGGGGAGCCTGGGTTCGGGCAATGGGCAATTCAACCTCGCCATCGAACTCGCCATTGATTCCCAGGGGGACGTTTACGTGTCGGACAAGCACAATAACCGGGTCGACGTCTTTGGGCCCTGAATGAAATGGAGCCGGACGCCTAAGGGCCGGGCCGGATGGGACGGCCCTTTTGCCCGTGAATGAAGGGTTTGGTAGTGTATCAGTTTGGCTTTTTCAGCAACACCAACGGCACCCCTCACCCTACCCTCTCCCCCAAGGGGCGAGGGTTTTGGCGAGGTTCCCCCTCTCCCTCAAGGGGAGAGGGACGGGGTGAGGGTGGAGGAAGTTTTGGCGTTTCAAACTGAGACACTACCAAGGGTTTTCCCAACTTTACGGAGGGGGGGGATGAGGGTAAGATTGTCGGGATTTTCATAACGCCGATTGGATTTCAGGATGCGCCCACTGGCCTATTTTGGGGGTTTGGTATTGCTGGCGGGACTGGCCTTGGGCCTGCCTGGCTGTCCGGGCAAGAGCAGCCCTGCGGCGCCGGCCCCGGTCACGGTGGTGGAGCTGGTGACCCCCTCCTTTACCTGGACCGGAACCCCCACGATAACGGGCACTCCCTCCCGCACCCCCACAGCCACTTCCACCTTTACGATTACCTCCACCCCGACCAATTCCTTCACGCCGACCGCCTCCTTCACGCCCTCCTCCACCTGGACGCCCGTGACCATCCTGGTAACCCCCACTTTTACCCCCACGCCCAGTTTCACCCCCAGCGCCACGCCCACCCCCACCAGCCCCAACACCGCCACCCAAACCGCAACCGGCACGGTCACGGATACCCCCACCAGCACCGGCACCGGTACGCCAACGCTTACGCCGACGAACACGGCTACGTTGACTGCGACCAATACGCCCACCCCCTCCCCGACCAACACCTGGTCCCCCACCGTCACCGATACCCCGCCCCCCTTCATCACCCAGTTTGGCGGGTACAACACCACCAATGGGGAGTTCCATTCACCCATCGGAATCGCCATTGATTCATCCAATTACATTTACGTCGTGGACTCGGGAAACACCCGGGTCCAGAAATTCGACAGTTCGGGAAATTACGTCCTCCAGTTCGGAACAGGGGGCAGCGGGGCGGGGGAGTTCAGCTTTCCCTATGGTGTGGCGGTCAATTCCAGCCTCGATGCCGTCTACGTGAGCGACCTCAACAACGACAATGTCCAGGAATTTACCACCCTCGGCGGTTATGTCACCGGAGGGGGAAGCCTTGGCAGCGGCAACGGCCAATTCAACCAGCCCGCCGGCTTGGCCGTGGACGGCTCGGGGAACCTCTACGTGGCCGACATCAACAACAGCCGCGTCGAGATATTCAACAGTTCGAACGCCTACGTCACCCAAATCGGCTCCTCGGCGCCTTCCACCGGAGCCGGCAACGGGCAATTCACCTATCCCTACGGGGTGGCGGTGGATTCCTCGGGGAACCTGTTCGTGATGGACACCGACAACAACCGCGTGCAAAAATTCAACTCCTCGCACGGCTACGCCGCCCAATGGGGAAGCGAGGGGGACGGGGCGGGGCAGTTCCAACAACCCACCGGCATCGCGGTGGATTCCTCGGGGAACGTCTATGTGGCCGACACCTATAACAACCGCATTGAGGAGTTCGACAATTCGGGCGACTTCATCACCCTGTGGGGCAGCTACGGATCCGGAGGTGACGAGTATTTTTGGGATCCCATGGGCATCGCGGTGAATTCTTCCGGAATCATTTTCGTGGCCGATACGGACTTTGATTACATTCAAAGCTACGGCCCTTGATTTCTCCGGAAATTCGGCGGGCTGAAACGGCCTTTCCTAACGGAATTTCAAGCACACCGCCGGATAAAGCCAACAACCCCCATCCCCATTTCCAAGGAATATGCCGCTGACGCCGGTGGATGCCCCCGGCGGGGAGGCTGTTTGGATGAAAAAGTTCCTGATGCTTCCCATCTGCCTTGGGGCCCTGGCCGCGTCCGGGCCGCTTTTCGCGCAGCCAACAACGCCCGCCCCCTCCCAGGGCGGCGGCCTTCCCTACGGCTTGCCCGCCCTGCGTCCGCCGCCCACCCCCGAACCCCCAACCGTCAATTCCCTTTACGTCCAATACGGCGACGCTTATGCCGAAAATCTCACGGGCACCCAAGTCGGGATCGGTTATGGAATCGGCATAGCGCGCAATACCTCCCT
This sequence comes from candidate division FCPU426 bacterium, assembly GCA_030038835.1. Classification (GTDB taxonomy): domain Bacteria; phylum Oederibacteriota; class Muellerivitia; order Muellerivitales; family Muellerivitaceae; genus JAJPJW01. The sequence goes on along the minus strand of JASHQZ010000200.1, from coordinate 12,021 downwards.
GGTTTTCGACACCCATTTCACCCGGTTCTCACAATACAATTTCGTCACGGTGGGGCCCGAAGATGCCATTGGAAGCCTGACCACCGGATTCGCCAGTTGGACCTTTTTCGCCAACCTCAAAACGGATATCACCGACCGGGACAACCCGGTGGTCTTTTACGGAATCGGCGGCCTGGGCGCGGGCTTGTTGTTCAACTCGGCCGTCCAAAGCAACGGCCAATCCTATCCGGCCGACAGCGCGCTTTGCCAACCGTTCCGGTTGGGATTGGGCATGGAGGTCCGTTTGTTCAAGGGCGCGTCCCTGAGCCTGGAGGAAAGCTTCCTCGGCCTTTTTTTCGGCTCGCTTCCCATAGGCTCGGGGGGAGGTTACGACCTGGGTTCCCTGGGAGTGAAGGTGGATATGTAAAGGCCGGTTGTTCCCGCATATAGTTATGAGGGAGGTTTAGTCGGCCTCGAAACGGCTGATGAGGCCTTGGAATTCCAGGCCCTCGGGGGTGTAGCGGCAATAGGACTCCTCCGCCTTTTTCCCGTCCGCGACCTTTTCCAGCCAGCCTTTCTTGATAAAAGCCTCCACGGCGCTTTTGTCGTCGAAAAGGATGCCGGCCTTGGGATCCGCGAGTAAGGTATTCATGGTGCTTCTCCTTTCGACTGGTGAATGGGGGAATCTAGGGCGGGCGGGGCGTTTCTTCAAGGCGCCGCCCCAAAGCGCGAGGCTTGCCCGGGAAGGCGAAGGCCGGGGGCCCAAGGGCCTCCTCCTTAAAACCTGCCGCTGGGGATGGAACTTTAACGAAGGGGGAAGGGCATGAGAAAAATCATCGTCTTATCGATGGTCACCTTGGACGGGGTCCTGCAGGCGCCGGGCGGGCTGAAGGAAGACCCCTCCGGCGGTTTTAAATACGGCGGTTGGGCCGCGCCCTATATCACCGATGCCGGCCGCGAGATCGTGAAAAAACAAATGGCCCCCGCGGATTATCTTTTGGGCCGCAAGACCTTCAAGATTTGGGAGCCCTACTGGCCCGGGCACGGGGATTATTGGCCGGCCATCAATGAGGGCGCCAAATACGTCCTGTCCAAGACCGTGAAAAAGTCCGGTTGGAAAAACACCGTGTTCGTCCAAAGCGTGGCGGACATCCGAAAGATCAAAAAAACCAAGGGGCTGGACCTTCATGTGTGGGGCAGCGGCGGGCTGGTCCAATTGCTGCTGAAGAACGACCTGGTGGACGAACTCTGGCTCAGGATCTTCCCCTTGACCCTGGGCAAGGGAAAAAAGCTGTTCGACGGCGGCGCGATCCCGGCGGCCTTCACGCTCACCGAGAGCCTGGCCACGCCCACGGGCGTGATTTTCGCCAATTACCGGCGCGCCGGGAAAGTCCGGACGGCCACGATCGGGGCCTAAGGCTCCCAATGGTTCGTCATTCCCTGAAGGCTAGAATTTGTCCACGACGGGGAGCCTGGGTGGGTGAAAAAAAGGGCTTTCGATTTTCGTGAACAAAAGGCAGGAAAATGAGAAAAGTCCAACAGTCGGAATTTTCAGGAATTGAAATGTTTTTTTGTCTTTGCCCGTTAATCCTTGGCTTTAGCTATCCAATTTGGATTTGTAATATAGGCTCCAGAACGCCTTCGGCGATTCAAAACCTTCCCGTAAGTATTGGGGGAAGTTCGGTGTGGTACCTGAGCCAGGGAGAAAATGATTTTCGCCATATTTTTTTATTTGTTTTCGTCCTAACAGGCGTGATCGCAGCGGTCATCCTCTTGCGAAAAAGAAAATCAAAACAAGGAATTAAAAATACCTAGTTTAGAATTCTGTCCACGACGGGGAGTCATCGTGGACAAAGAAAGTTGGACTTGGAACTATGAAGAAAAACAGTTTGGTTTCCGTCTTCTTCATCAGTCTTGGGAGTGCGATTCTCACTTCCTTCATGTTTGTTTTAATACTTTATTTTTACCTTCCAGCTTCGGATGAGGCGAAAAAGGAGGGGTTGCTTTGTTTGGTTGATCCATTTGTATTAATGGTTTCTTTGCCGGTAGCCCTCGCGGCAGGTGCCGTTTCGACGCCTGTCCTTTATTACTCTCTGCGTTATAAAGGCCTCAAAATAACTTGGCCCATTTTGCAGGGGTTGGTCGTTGTTGCGATATTCTTGACGATGCCCTTCAATCCTATTTCAGCCTTATTAAGTTCGGTCATCACACTTTGGTGTGGGGCTATTATCTTTGGAAGATTAAAGTTCGCCGACCTGAGTAAATGAAAACGCTGTAATCACCTGTCCACGGCGGGGACCCATCGTGGACAAGGGATGATATCCTGTGGTGATTCCAAATTATTTTCCTGGCAGGTGCGGCAAATGAACGAGCGACTTCCTGACGCCTCAAAGCTTGAAGCTTTAAAAAAAATCGACCAGCTGCTTGCGGCCTCCCCGGATTTGATCGAAGAGCGTTATCACCGGGCCTGCCTTTTGGAGGAGTTGGGACGGACGGAGGAAGCCAAGCTTGAGTTTGGGGAGGTTTTGAAAAAGACGCCCGCCCATTTCGGGTCCTTGACCCGGCTGGGGAACCTGCTTTTCACCGGTGGTTTTAAGGCCGCGGCCCGCGCCTTGTACCAGGATGCCGTCCTCAAGCATCCTTCGAACCCCGTCGGTTATATCAACCTCGCCAATTCCCAGCTGGAAAACGGCGAACTGGAAAAGGCCAGGTCCAGTTTAGGGGCCGCCCTCCGGCTGGATCCCGAAAATTGGGACGCCAATCAAGGCATGGCTTTTCTGCTTACGAAATTAGGGGATAATCCGGGCGCCAGACCCTATTGGGATAAGGCCTTCCGGCTAAAACCGGTCCAAGTTTGGCCCTATACCGGGAAGAACCCGCCCGTGAGCATTCTTTTTCTTGCGTCGGCCTGGGGCGGACTCAGGATCAGCCATCACTTTGACACCCGCCTCTTCCAAGCCGCCGTCCTTTTTGTGGAGTATTTCGACCCTACCCAACCCCTGCCGCCCCACCAGAAAGTGATGAATGCCATGGGGGACGTGGAACTGAGCCTTCCGGCCCTTAAAATCGCGGTTAAATTACTGAGGAAGACTTCCGCCCCCATTCTCAATCATCCCTCCAAGGTGATCCCCACAAGCCGCGAGGAAATCTCCAAAAGATTGGGGGCCATTCCAGGGGTCATCGCGCCCCGGATTGCCTCCGTTGGACGGGGCCAACTGATGGGTCCGGGGGTTAGGGATTATTTGAACAAATTGGGTTTTTCCTTCCCTTTCTTGTTGCGCTCGCCCGGGTTTCACGGCGGCCAGAATTTCATTTACGTTGAAAATGAGGAAATGTTGAAGAGCCAACTGAAGGCGCTTCCGGGAAAAAATCTCCTGGTGATCCAGTACTTGGATTCCCGGAGCCCCGACGGAAAAACACGCAAATACCGCGTCATGATGATCGATCGAAAATTGTATCCCCTGCATGCCGCCGTTTCGCATAAGTGGAAAATTCATTTTTTCAGCGCGGAAATGGCGGAAAGCCCCGAAAACCGCGAGGAGGATTTGAGGTTCTTAAACCACATGCCGGAAGTCCTGGGAAAACCGGCGGTCGATGCCTTGGAAAAAATTTGCTCGAAGTTGGGGCTGGATTACGCCGGGATTGACTTCAGCCTCAATTCGAAAGGAGAGATCCTTTTATTTGAGGCCAACGCGACGATGCTGGTGCAACCCCCCGAACCGGGCCCCAAATGGGATTACCGCCGGCCGGGGGTCCAGAAAATCCTGGACGCCGTCCAGCAAATGCTGCTGAAAGGGACGGTTGGGCAATGACGGATTGTTAAAAGTAAAAAAGCTTTGGGTTTTTCCGTCGTTAATGGACCGGTTGTCCACGACGGGGACCCGTCGTGGACAAGGGAAAACGGTGAATGGGTCTGGTCCTAATTTTTTGTTAGGGGTGAGGTATGAAGAAGATACTTCTTGTATTGTTCCTAGCCATGCTTTCCCAATCCCTTCGGGCTCAAAACGCGGAGGGCGGTTCCTTTTTCGTCAAGGCCGGGGGCGGGTTTGTTTATCCCGAGTTGACTTTCACGAATTACTCACACCCGATAGGGAACGGCCTATCTGACGAAATCGATACGAGTGAACTCCAAATTAAGGATCTCACCGGCTCCTTTTCCGCTGGATATGATTTTCCCGGCTCCTTTTCGCTCTTCGGCAGCAGCGAATGGTATCCCCACGATTGGGCGGTTTTGGCCAACGCCCAATACACCTTTCCGGCGGTGGGCCTTGTTGATCCCTATTTTTTTGTAGGCATAGGGATGGATTTCAATGATATGAATTCCTTTACCGAGTCCAACCAGGGCGTTCCAATCCCTTTCACCGTACAGACCATAGGCCCGGCTTTCCAATTGGCGTTGGGAGCCGACACGCAATTGGTTCCCCACCTTGTTGCCTTCCTCGAGGCCCGGGTTTTTACCGCTTTGACCCTCAACTCCAATAACGACATCTCAACAGAAGACTATTACCGTATTGATTTATACATCCCCCTCCTAGCAGGCCTGAAAAGCAATTTTTAAGAAGGCTGCTGATGAAGCGATGGGGGGATAAAATAAAATTGTTGTAATCGAAAGGTTCGTCCACGATGGGGAGCCGTCGTGGACAGGGGCAATTTAAAATCCCTAACGTAACCCATTATTTACCTCGGCGACACAGACAGGGGAAATCTGGTCTGCAATCTTTCTCCCCAAATCCACGCCAACCTACTCCTACCATTACAAGAGGGAGGAAACATTATGTCGAACCATTCTCACCATCTTCATGCCGCAAAGCACCATGAGGGGGCAGCTCATCATCATCATGAAGCCCACAAGGCCCATCAGGCAGGTGATCACGAACAAGCCGCACACCATGCGCAAATTGCACATGGCCTCGCCGTCTTGGCTGAGGAGCACCATGGGCACGCGGCCAAGGAGCACGCAAAAGCCCATTCGCACCATCATCCTGAGCACGTAAAGAATTAATAAGACTTTTAATTCCGCCATTCGTGGGCGGATTTCGGTTGCACCAGTATTGAAGTACATGAAGCAGGAGCCTCATCCTGGGGCTCCTGCTTTTTTTAATTTTTGATGTCCACGACGGGGAGCCATCGTGGACAAGGCGGACTTGACGGGTTTTGGTTGGGTACATATACTTTATGCATATAGTCTATATGCATAAGGAGCCTGCCATGAGAACAACCCTCGAACTTTCCAACCACTTGATCCAAGAACTCATGTCCGTTGAAAAATGGGCCTCCAAAACCCAGGCCATTGAAACGGCGATCGAGGATTTTGTCCGGCGCAGGAGGTTAGATAACCTTATTTCCGCGAAGGGCCGGTTGAAAGTAAAGGACGTTTCCGCCGAATTGAGGAAGATGGAACTTCATGCCCGCTGAGATCCTAGTCGATACCTCCGTTTGGATCGATTACTTCCGTAAACAGGACAGCGAAACCGGGGATAAAATCGTCAAGCATTTGAAACGTGGCTCTATCTCCACGTGCGGGGTTGTCGTCTTTGAAGTCCTGCAAGGGGCCGCTGACCAGGAGGAATTCTCCTTCTTGGAAGAGAACCTAAAGGGCCTGCATTTTCTTGAGGCGAACGCCGGGACCTTTTTTGAAGCCGGAAAAACTTCTTACGATTTGCGAAAAAACGGGATTACCCTCCCGCTAAGCGACATCCTCATCGCCACTTTGGCAAGGGCCAATCATCAAACGATTTGGACCAAAGACCAGCATTTCAAGAAGATCAAAGGCCTGCATCACCAGTTCTTCTGAAGGGGCCTTGTCCACGGCGGGGAGCCGCCGTGGACAAAAAACGAGGCGAATCGATGGGTCATCCATGCCGCATCCCCCTCATTGTTCTTTTCTTTCTCACCCTAACTTCATCCATTCACGCGGGCGTCGCCTCGCTGACGGACGCCGAGGTCTTGCGCCTGAAAGCCCTGGTGCAGACCTCCCCGGCTGCCGGCGTTTGGGAGAAATCCATCCTGGGCCAAGCCCAAAAGGCTCTGGCCCTCGCGCCCCATCCCATCGCCGAGGTCCAGACGGCCGGCCAATTACAGGGAAGCGATGAAAAAACAAGAACCCAGGAAGCCTTGAGGGACATGTCGCGGATGCGCAACCTGGCGCTGGCCTATGCCCTGACCGGCGAGGCCGCTTACCTCAACCAGGCCGTAACTTTCCTGAGGGCCTGGGCCCAGACCTGCCGACCGCCGGCCAATCCCATCGACGCCACCGCCCTGGAACCGCTGTTGGAAACCTACGACCTCCTGCGGCCCCAGGCCTCCCCCGCGGACCGGCAAGCCCTGGATGCCTGGGTGAGGTCGATCGCCCAGACCCTCCTGGACGCCGATGACCCCCGCAAGGGCAGCCATTGGAACAACCACCAGACCCACCGGTTGAAGACCCTCGCCATGGTGGCTTTCATCCTGGATGACCCGGGTTTGGAAAAGCAGGCCTTGGAATCCCTGAAGACCCTCATGGCCCGGAACCTGAACCCCGACGGGACGACCTATGATTTCCACGAACGCGACGCCCTGCACTACCACTTTTACGACCTCGAACCCTATATCCGCGCGGCTTTGCTTTACCAGAGGGGCCAAAATTTCGACCTCTATAACACCAAGACCCCCAATGGCGCCTCGGTGAGCCAGTGCGTGGCCTGGGGCTTGCCCTACGCCAAGGGGGAGCAAACCCACGCCGAGTTCGTCCATTCCACCGTGACCTTTGACGCCCAACGCGGCGCCAATGGCGAGGCGACCTATATCGCCGGAAACGCCTTCAATCCCAAGGGGGCTTTGCGGTGCATGGAACTGGCCCAGTATTACCAGCCCGGCCTGGGGACGGTGGTGGGAACCCTGGCGGACAAGCCGGGAACGGACTACCCCACCTTGCAGATTCTTTTGAACGAAGCCATGCGGACCGGCCCATTGCCCGCGTCCCCGGTCCCAACGGCGGTGAAGGACACCTCGGCTGGGGATTACCTTTCCGCCCTCCATGATTATCAACAAGGCCGATACGCACAGGCGGCATTGGATTTCCAAAAAGCGGCCCAGGAAAATCCGGGCTCTTGGCAGGCCTACCAAGGCCTGGGAAGCTCCTTCCTTAAAGAGGGGAACCGCGATGGGGCGCTTCAGGCTTACAAGAAAAGCCTCGAACTAAACCCGAACAACCCGCAATTGAAGGCGGCGATTGAAAAGTTGGAGGCCGGGCCCTGATAGCTGTCCACGGCGGGGACCCGTCATGAACAGGAGGCACCATTGCATTGTAACTACATTGTAGTGTATCCTTAAAATATGCTCGTCATTTGGGATCCCCGGAAAGCCACACGAAAGGAAAGGGAAAACTATGAAAAAAGAATATGACTTTTCAAAAGCGAAGGTTCATCGAGGCCCTCTCTTAGCCTCCAAAGGCCCTAAGATTCAGAAAACCTTCCGGCTGGATGAATCGGTTTATCATTGGCTTATCGAGGAAGGCAAAAAACAGGGAATACCCTACCAAACTTTGATGAACTCTATTTTGAAACGCTCCATGGCCGACAATTCAACCCTCGAAGAGCGGGTCCGGAAAATCGAGAATAAATTGGGGCTGAGGAAGACCGGATAATAACCCGAGTATTTGGTTTTTTGAAATCGAAAGGTTTGTCCGCGACGGGAGGCTTTGGGGACAGGCAAAAGGAAGCGGCTTTGAGAAAATATTTTTTCATGGTTTCGGCGGCTTTTTGTTTCTTTCCAGCTTGTTTGCGGGCGGATAAAAACACAAATGCTGCCGCCCTCACGCTCCCCGCCGGCGCGGAGGCTTTCGTGCCCAAGGGGGCCCGGGTCATCCAGGTCCAGGCAGCATCCCTTCGGGGTCCAGGGAGCCGGAATTACCTGGTCTGTTACCAACCCGCGCCCAAAGAAACGCCGTCCGTTTTCATGTATCAACAGGTGACCGTCGTGGATGTCCTGGATGAGCGCCAGGGGAAGATTTCCCTTCTTTTAAGAAGGGAAATGGACGGCTCCCATGATGTTTCCGTCCACCAACTGGACCCCCGGGACCCGGTGCCCCTCTTGTTCGTCCAGAACGCCTTCGGCGCCTCCGTCGGCGCGAACCTGCTCGTCTACCGCTGGAACGGAAAGGCCCTGGAGCTCCTGCCGCCCACGCCCCTCCATAACATCGACAGCCTCGAAGTGAGGGACATCCTGGGCGATGGGGGACAGGAGATCGTCCTCCGGGTCCGTTACGAGAAAGACCGGTTCCTCCTGGAAAGGAATGGCGCTTTGATCGAGGCTCCGGAGAACTACGCCCTGAAATTCGCGGCGGAAGAGGAATCCCGCAATCAAAAGGACGTGATCGCCCCGTTGCTGGCGCAATGGAAAAGCCCGGATCCGAAGGAAAGACTGGCGGCTTTAAGAGGTTTATGTTGGAACCGGTATGTGGATTCTTCCACGCTTTTCCCAGTCGTTCTTGAAGCCTTAAAGGACCCGGATGGGGACGTCCGCTGGCTCGCTTTGGGGAGTTTGGACCGTTTTCAGGACCAATCGGACAAGGTGATCCCAATCTTGGTGGATGCCATCCATCATTCGCGTGACCCGAGGTTACGGAAGATGGCCGTGCTCCGGTTGGGCGGTTTGGGGGACAAGGCCGGCGCCTGTGTCCCCTTGATCTTGAAGCTCCGCTATGACCCGGACGTCGATTTCGAGGAAACGGACGGCCCCGACGGCAAGATCGCCGAGAAAAGGTTTTCTTACGCCGTATGTTACGGGGCCCTCAAGAAAATCGGGCCGGCGGCATTCCCTGAATTGCTGGGGATTTTGAGAGCGGGCGATTTTAAAAACGAAGAAATGCTTTTTCTAACCCTGTGCCTGGGCTCCTATGGCCCGGCGGCGAAGGACGCCCTGCCGGTTTTGACTTCGCTGCTGCCGGAATATTCCAATAACTATCAGCAGGAAAGGGGCATTGAGGAAGCCATCGACGAGATCAACGGCGTTAGCGGGCCTAAATTCGATTCCCTCGGAAGCCCCGGGGGTTTTTGGCTGCCGCCCAAAAAATGAGATGTTTCCTGTCCACGACGGGGAGGCTTTTCCCGGTGTTGCGGCTTCCCAAGCCAAGGGCCAAGCGGCTTTTTCCGGAAGGAAACGAGCCCCCTGATCCAATGGTACAATAGGGGCGTATTTTATCCGTTTAATCCAAGAGAGATCCTATGCGCCTAAATCTTGTCCCGGCCCCGGCCCTTTTCCTGGTCCCGGTCCTCCTAGCGGGCCTTAGCTGCACTAAAAATTACCAGGTGCCCCCCCTTTCTCCCGCCAGTTCAGGCGTCAGCACCAACCCCGACGGCCCGATCATTGAGGCCTTTTACGAGAATTACTACGACCAAGGCGTCCTGATGCAGGACGAGAGCCTTGTGGTAATGGCGGACAACAGCGGCAACCCCATCACCAACGCCTCGGTGACCCTCGTGGTTTCCGGCGCCTCCTATCCGCTGACTTACGGCAATAACCAAACCCTAAACGCCCCGGCCAATATGGGCCTCACCAATATTGACGGCGGGGTCTACTACAGCCCGGTGACCTATACCGGGGGGGCCAGCTGCGCCTTCCAGGTGGCCATCGGCACCAATCATTACTCGTGCGACTTCACCTCCGCCCAGGTTTCCGCCGGTTCGGTGACCAATTCCTCGGGGGTTACCTGCACCTGGAGCGGCGGCAACGACGACACGATCCGGGTCGCCGGCAACGACAATTTCCAGGAAGGGCCCAACCCCACCCTCCATTCCCCTTATTTCCTCCCGGCCTCGGATTTCCCGTTGGACCCGGCGGGGAGCGGCCAAGACGTGGTGGAACTTTTCGTCTTTGGCCTGGTCCAAACGGCTTTTTCAGGAGCGCAATCCTCCTCCGTGGTCGTTTCGGGATATGAATGGGACACGGGTTATTAGGGCCGCCTGAAGCCCACGACGGGGAGCCTTTGGGCCGTGAAAAACGGCGGAGTTGAGTTTCCCGGTCCAGTCCGATAGCCTCAGTAAGGGCGGTCCATTTAAAGAGGGGGCAGGCCATGAGAAAAATAATCGTCTCATCCATGATTACATTGGATGGCGTCCTTCAAGCGCAAGGCGGGCCCAAGGAAGATACCTCCGGCGGCTTCAAATACGGCGGCTGGAGCGCGCCTTATGATGACGAAGTGGGCGGCAAGGCGGTGCAGGAAGAGCTGAAAGAAACCGCGGATTATCTTTTGGGCCGAAAAACATTCCAGATCTGGGCTTCCTTCTGGCCCCGCCACGCGGATATTTGGCCCGGCATCAACAACGGCACCAAGTACGTCCTGTCCAAGACCCTGAAAAAGACCGATTGGAAAAACACCGTGTTCCTCAAAACCGTGGCGGACATCAAAAAGGTCAAAAAATCCAAGGGCCCCGACCTCCAAGTGTGGGGCAGCAGTGAACTGGTCCACCTGCTGCTCCAGAACGACCTGGTGGACGAACTCCGGCTCAAGATATTCCCCTTGACCCTGGGCAAGGGAAAAAAGCTGTTTGAGGGTGGCGCGATTCCGGCGGCTTTTTCGTTAATCAAGAGTTCGGTCACGCCAAGCGGAGTGTTCATTGGCAATTACAAGCGGGGGGGAAAGGTCAAGACGGCCACGATTGGGGCCTAAGGCGGCCCGCCGGGCCGGTCCTCGCCTGTCCACGACGGGGAGCCATCGTGGACAATAAAGCGTTGAAGCTGAATTTTGTTACCGCTTCTAACTTTATTGTTTCGGTAATTATTAATGGAATGGGAGGTTTCCATGAACCGGTTGAGTTTAACGGCCTTGTGCATGGTTTTGATGTGGGGAATCCTCGAAGGAGCTCTTGTCACGTCCGGATGCTCTAATAAAAGCCCCTCCGGGCCCGTCACCGTCACACAATACACGCCTCTTTGTGACGGCACCTGGGGGGACGCGTTCGTGACCGGAGAGTCGGTCTTGTCGATGCCCTGGATCTATTCCTTGGGCGTAAGCATCACGGGTTCCTCGCCCGTCACCGCCTACAATGTGGAAATTTACCTGGGCACGGTCCCTACGGCCGACACGATGGCCCAAGCGGCCATCTATGCCGGACCGGTTTCCGGTCCCACCACTTTGATCGTCCAATCGGCCCCGCTGACGGCGGTGGGGAATTCCTGGAACCAGTTCACGCTTTCCAGTACTGTCCTGGCTCCAGCCCATTATTGGCTGGCCTTCTGGAGCCAAAATAACCTCGATTTGGAGATCGCCACGACCAATGATGGCATCAATTACCTTTACAACAGCGGATCGGCGATTTATTCGGGGAGCTTTCCCTCCACCCAGCCATCCTCCTCAGCGGCCGGGAATCCGGCGAATGTGGAGTTTTCAATCTATTTAAGCACTTGTCCTTGAGGCGCTGACCGGATGAACTGAGGGTGATGGGGAAGATCGAAGTGGACGGCCTTTACATCGACGACCGGCAGATCGGTAAGAACGTGGTGGCGCTATATGACCCAGCCCAACCCCAAAAGCTGGTCATCAAGGAAGGGGCTGTTTTATACAGCCTCATCGCCGGCTTGGGGATGGTCGCCTTGGGCCTTTTCCTCCTCGGGATGGCACGGGAAAGCCGAAGATTTTTCTACTTCTAAAGCGAAATTGTCTGATTCCCTATCATTTGATCGGGCTTTAAGTAAAGAAGTACTGGTGTAGGACTGTCCACGATGGGGAGCCGTCGTGGACAACGGTAATCAACGTTTGATGATAAATTAAAGGGAGGTTTTATGAAAAGTTCTAAAAAAGTCCCAAGCGTTTTTATTTTGTTTTTTGGGGCAACCCTCTTTTTTCCCAGCCTGATGTGGGCGGATACCGCCGACGCCCCTACAACCGCCGGGGATAAACCCCTTCAGGTTCATGTTCTGGACAACGGCTCGGTCGAGATTCTGGAAAAAACGAAGCAAGTCCTATTTATCAAACCGTTGGTTTACACCTCCCAGGACTGGCACGGTCCTAATGGCCGCAGTTGGTATGTTGTCTCCGGCCAAGCTCCCAATCTTCAAGTTAAG
>JASHQZ010000199.1 GCA_030038835.1 candidate division FCPU426 bacterium | reverse complement strand
AGCAGGACGGCCTTGTGGTCCGCGCCGGGCGCCTTCAGGAACACGTCCGAGTTCGCCAGGCTCACCAGGGCGGGCTGAATCATGCCGGTTTCGGCCAGTTGGGAGACCGAGGCGGCGCTGGTCATTTCCTTGATGACCAGCCAAGCCAGGTCCTTGTTCTTCGAGCTCTTGGACATGGCGTAACCCGACCCGCCCGTTCCCCATCCCTTGCCGCCACGGGGCCCGTGGGGGAATTCCACCACGTCGAAGTCCAGGTCCTTCTTCTCGAGGAACCTCGGGGTCTGCCAGACGCCCGAGCAAAGCATGGCCACCTGGCCGTTCAAGAACATGTCCATCTGGCCGCTGGCCAGGCTGGCGGTCTGGATCTGGGAGGGGTCCGGCGAGACGTGGTAGGTCTGGATCAGGGCCCATCGGAAAGTGATGGCTTCCAGGGCCTTGGGGTCGTCCAGGGCCAGGCGGGTGGGGTGGTCGGTATCATCCACGTAGTCGGCGCCGTTGCCGAAGACGAAATTCTCATACTGGGTCGAATAGGCGTCGGCGAAGGCCCAGCGAGTGGTTTGCCCCTTGGCGTCCCTCTGGGTGAGTTTCTGGCAGATGGAAAGGAAGGGCTCGGGCCAGGTCCAATCATCCTGGGGATAGGGCAGGCCCGCGTCGCGGAAGAATTTGCGGTTGTAGTAAATAAGCCCCGAGGGCGCCGTGTCCTGCGGGAGGGCGTAAATCTTCCCGTCGGGGCTGAAGCGGTGCGCGACTCCCCCGTAATAGCCCTTCAGGTCCACGCCGTCCTTCTGGCAATAGGGAGTGAGGTCCTCCAGGGCCCCCCGCAAATAGAGGTCTACGAAGTTGTTGACCTCCACGAAGATCACGTCCGGCGCGTTGCCCCCCGCCAGCTGGGTGGTGAGCTTTTGCTGGTACTCGTTATAGGGGATGTTGTCCACCTGGATGTGCAGCCCGGGGTGGCGTTGTTCGATGTCCGCCACCACGCTGTCGAGCTTGGCGATGAGGATGGGGTCGGTGAGGAATTGGGCCAAGTGGATGGTGTCGGGATGCTTCGCGCAGCCCGGGCCCAGCGCCAGGAAGCCTAGAAGGCAAAGCAACAGGGCCGGTTTACGTTTCATCGTCAAATTCGCCTCCTTGCGGGCGGCTCACAGCTGACTGTCAGCTGTGAACCGTCAACTGTGAGCTATCAGCCGCCGACTGCCGTTACGCCGATTCCCTTGCCACCAGGGAAGCCTTCAACTGGAGCACCGACCGGTTTTTCTCCTCACCCGTCACCATCCGAACGAGCTTGTGGATGGCCTGCCGGCCCAGTTCGTGCAGGTCGTAGCTGACCGTGGTCAGGGCGGGACTGACCAGGGAGGCCATTTCAATATCATCAAACCCCACGACCGCCATGGACCCCACTTTTTTGCGCTCATGCAGGACCTGAAGGATGCCCACGGCCATGGCGTCGTTGGCGGCGAAAACCGCCGTGGGGGGGTGGGACATGGCCAGGAATTTTTCGCCCGCCTCCACGCCCGACTTCACCATGTAATGGCCCGGAAGCACCAAGGAGGGGTCCACGGCCAGGCCTGCCTCCTGGAGGGCTTGCTTGTAGCCCTCGAAGCGCTCGGTGGAGTCGCTCAAGTCCGGCCGTCCCATGACGAATCCGATGCGTTTGTGGCCCTTTTGGACCAGGTACTGGGTGGCCTGCTTGGCCCCGTCGAAGTTGTCGATGACCACCGAGGAAGCCAGGTGCTCGAAGCGTCTTTCGCACAAGACCACCAGGGGGAAACCCTTGCGGATGAGGTTCCGGATCAGGTTTTCGGACTGCGCGGTGGGGAGGAAATAGAGCAGTCCGTCCACCACCGGCGGTTCGGTGATGGTATGCACCACTTCCCTTTCCTCTTCGGCCTTGGCATCGAAGGGGATGACCCCGAGTGTGAGAAGTTTGCCGAACTTCCGGGCCTCCTGCTCCATGCCCGTCATGATGGCGGACACGAAGGGGTTCAAGGATGGCGTCAATACGCCCAAAAATCCCGTTTGGCGGTTGGCCAGCCCCCGGGCGAAGCGGTGGGGCCGGTACTGGAGCTTTTCCATCATGGCCTTGACCTTTTGCTCGGTCTCGTACTTCACCGCCAGCCCGTTCAGCACGCGGGAAACCGTGGCCTTGGAGACGCCCGTCTTGTCCGCGATTTCTTGGATCGTTACGCCCATAATTCCTCCGGAATTGGAAATTGGATCGGGCGAAAGTTGAACGGGCGATTAAAATCACCGGCCCATCCGCTCGCCTTTCTGGCTTAGGCGACGCCTAAGAGCAGCTCCTGTAACCTTTGGTCCAGTTCCTCGTAGGGAAGCCGTTTTTTCGAGAGGGCCATGGGGTCGAAAGAATGCCGCTTGAGTTTTTCCGCCCCCTCCGGCGTGTAACGGCCCATGAGCAGTTCCAGGGCCGGGTCGCTGTTGTGGACGCTCTTGAGGATCTGCTGGATCTTCTTGTCCGCGTTGAACCGCTTCACCTTTTCCCAGAGGATCAGGTAGCTGCGCATGCTGCCTTCCACGAAATCCCACACACCCTGCTCGTTTTCGCTGCGGTAGGGGTGCTCGTCGAAGTTGCGCGTTCCGGCCCAGCCGTGGTCCTCCAGCAGCTTCACCACGAAGAAGGTCTCCTTGAGGTCCTCGCTCCCGAACCTTAAGTCCTGGTCAAACCGGTTGGGCTTTTGCGCGCCTAGGTCCACGTGGTAGAGCTTGCCCGCCTCCATGCATTGGGCGAAATCGTGGTAGGTGTTGAGCCCCGCCATGCGCGAGTGCTCGATCTCCGGGTTCACGCCCACCCGCTCCGGGTCGTCCAGTGTCTCGATGAAGGCCAGCACGTGACCGGCCGTGGCCAAAAAGATGTCGCCCCGCGGCTCGTTGGGCTTGGGCTCGATGGCGAACCTGAAACCGTAGCCCTGGCGCCTTGCGTGCGCGCAGAGGAAGTTCATGCACTCCCGGTAGCGCTTGATGGCTTCCCCGGGCGTCTTGGCTGCGTCCACCTCCGCGCCTTCCCTCCCTCCCCAGAAAACGTAAGTCTTGGCGCCCAACTCGGCGCCCAGTTCCATGTTCTTCATCACCTTCTGGAGCGCGTAGGCCCTCACATGGGGGTCGTGGCTGGTGAAGGCGCCGTCCTTGAAGACCCGGTGGTAGAAAAGGTTGGTGGTGGCCATGGAGCAGACGATGGCGTAATCCTTTATGATCTTCTTGGTTTCCTTGATGATCTTGTTGCGCTGCTGCAGGGAAGCCCCGAAGGGGATCAGGTCGTCGTCGTGGTAGTTGAAGCCGTAAACGTTGCGTTTGCCAAGTTCCTTGATATTGGTCAGGGGGTCCAAGCGGTCGCGGGTTTCCTCGCCAAAGGGGTCCCGGCCCCGGTTGGCGGTGCACCAAAGTCCGAAGGAGAAGCGGTGTTCTTTTTTGGGGGTGAAAGCGGCCATCGAGGTACCTTCCTTTCGAAGAACGAAAATTACTGAAACCGGTTTAATAATCAATAATTCATGGGTATTTTTCAACATTAAAATAAAATTGAACTAGTTTCAGTGATTTTTAAGGAAAAAGCCGGTTCAATTCACCTGCCATCCCACCCCAAATGAAAAGGTGGGGCCCGGGGCTTCCAGCCTTTTTCATCCGCGCAACGGGGACCTGAAAAGGATCTTTTGCGGCCTTGAACCCATTTTTCTTTTTTTGGTATGAAGGAGCCGGTTGGGATGGATTTTACCTTGTGAGGATACGATGAACCTTGATCCTAAAAAGACGGCGGTTTTGAGCCTGGATGTCCAGGAAGGCGTGCTGGGCTTCGTGCCTGGAGCGGAAGGGGCCCTGCCCCAGGCGGCAGGGGTGGTGGAGGCGGCGAGAAAAGGCGGTTTCTTTTTGGCCCATGTGGGCGTGGGTTTCAAGCCGGGTTATCCGGAAATCAGTCCCCAGCATCCCCGCTTTTCCATGATCAAGGAAAGGGGTGTGCTCTTGAAGGGTTCGGACTCCGCCAGGATCCATCCTTCCATCTACAAGCAAGGCGACCTGGTCATCTATAAGCACCGCGTCAGCGCCTTCGCGGGGAACGCCCTCAACATGATCCTCCGGGCCCAAGGCATCCAGCACCTGGTGCTGTTCGGGTTTGCGACGAGCGGCGTGGTCTTGTCCACCCTGCGCCAGGCCAGCGACCTGGATTACCTTTGCACGGTCGTGAAGGACGCCTGCTTTGACCGGGACGAGGAGGTGCACCGGGTGCTGACGGAGAAGGTCTTCGCGGCCCAGGCCACGGTCGTCACGGCAAAGGCTTTTTCAACGGATTTGATCTAGGAAACCCCGACAAAACCCCTTTCCCGGGCAGGCCCGGGGGTTCAATGCGGCGCCTTTAACGCTTCGTGGACCTTCTCGGCCAGTTCCTTGATGGTGAAGGGCTTCATGATGAACCGGGCCCCTTCGTCCGGCGCATCCGGCCCGGACAGGGATCCGGCCGCGTATCCGGACATATAAAGCCGCTTGAGGCCGGGGAAAAGCACGAGCAGTTTCCGCCCCAACTCCAGGCCGCTCATTTGGGGCATGACCACGTCGGAGAGCAGTAGGTTCACCTCTCCGGGCAGGGCCTGGGACAGGCTCAGGGCCTCCCCGGGCGTGGAGGCGGAAACCACGTTGTAACCCAGATCCTCCAGGATGAGGGTGGTGACCCGTAGGATGGACAGTTCGTCCTCCACCAGCAGGATGGTGGTCTGGTGGCGCGGCGCGGCCGGCGCCGGAGCGGGCGGCGCGGTCCTCGCGGGCTTTTCCGCGTGGCGGGGCAGGTAGACCTCGAAGGTCGCGCCCCGGCCGGGCTCGCTTTTCACGGTGACGAAGCCCCGGTTTTGCTGCACGATGCCGTAAACCGTGGCGAGCCCGAGCCCCGTCCCCTTCCCGGTTTCCTTGGTGGTGAAAAAAGGCTCGAACACCTTGGACAGGACGTCCTGGTCCATGCCCTTCCCGTTGTCCGTCACCGAAAGCCGCCAATACTCGCCCGGAAAGTGGTCCGCGTGCAGGGCGCAATAGGCCGTGTCAAACGCGGCGGCCCCCGTTTCAATGACGATCCGGCCCGTTCCCTCGATGGCGTCCCGGCCGTTGACGCAGAGGTTGGTCAATATCTGGTCCAGGTGGGTGGGGCCGATCAGGACCTGTCCCAGGCCATCTCCGGGCTTCCAGGAAAGTTCGATGGTCTCGCCCAGCAGGCGTTGGAGAAAGGGCGCCATGGCGCCCACGGCTTCGTTGAGGTCCACCGCCTTGGGCGGCACCGTTTCCTTCCGGGCGAAGGCCAGGAGCTGGCGCGTCAGGTCCGCGGAGCGCCGGGCCGCCCCCAGGATCTTCTGCACGTCGAAACTCAAGGGGTCCGATGGGTCGGTGCGCCTCAGGATGATGTCGGCGTAGGACATGATCACGCTGAGCATGTTGTTGAAATCGTGGGCCACGCCGCCGGACAGCCGCCCGATGGCCTCCATTTTTTGCGCCTGGTACAGCTGGGACTGCAGGCTTTCCCGCTCCTTTTGGCTTTTCAAAACCTCGGCCTTTTCCGCCTGCAGTTCCCTTACGGTTTTTCCCAGCTGTTCCATCTTGCTTTCCAGTTTGCGCACAAGGGCTTCGTTGTACTGCCTCAGGTAGACCGCCTCTTCCGCGGTTTGCTGCGGGACTTGGGCGGGCGCCGAACCCACCCGCCGGAGGACTTCCCCGATGGTTTGGCGGAAAGAGTCCGGTTCCTGCGGCTTGATGATGAATTCGTCGGCCCCCAGGCCGAGGGCGAATTTCCGGTCCCGGTCGTCGGTGTAGGTGGCCGTGTAGAAAACGAAGGGAATGGACTTGAGCTTCCCGTCCTTTTTCCATTCCCGGCAGAGAGCGAAACCGTCCATGACCGGCATGAGGATGTCGCTGATGGCCAGGATAAAGGGGCCCTGGCGGGCCAGGGAAAGGGCCTCGGCGCCGTTGGGCGCCGGGACGGTTTCGTAACCGTCGGCTTCCAGCAGGGTGCGCAGGAAATAGAGGTTCTCCGCGTTGTCGTCCACGATTAAGATCCGGCCCTTGCTCACGGCTGACCCTCCAGGAACCGCCCGATTTCGTCCCCAAAAGTTTCGGGGTTGATGGGTTTTTCAATATAGCCGTTGCAGCCGGCCGCGATGGTTTTTTCCCTGTCCCCGGTCATGGCATAGGAGGTGACCGCCACGATGGGCGTGGCCCTCAGGGCCGGGTTTTTCCTTAATTCACGGGCCACGGCATAGCCGTCCATGCCGGGAAGCTGGATATCCAGAAGGATGAGGTCCGGCGGTTCCTTGCCCGCCAATTCCACGCCCAGGGGGCCGTCGGGTACGGCCAAGACCTGGTAACCGCGCTTTTCCAGCAGGAAGGTGGCCAGGTAGCGGTTTTGTTCATTATCCTCGATCAGAAGAATCTTAGGTTGCACTGAATCCGTCCTCTTACGACAAAAGCCCTGAAACTAGGGTGAAACCGATGGATTCAATCTGAAACTCTTGTTGGGTCGCCCCATCCCCCTCATCCCATGGATCCCGGTTCTGAAAGTTCGGGTTCATCCTTGTTCCCAAGGCAAAACCAGGGTGAAGCGGCTTCCCCGGCCCCATTCACTTTCCACCTGGATATCCCCGCCCATCAATTCGGCCAGCCTTTTGCAGATGGCCAGGCCCAGCCCCGTGCCCTCGTGCTGGCGCGTGAGTCCCGCGTCAATCTGTTGGAAGGGCTTAAAGAGCTTTCCCAAATCCTCCTCCTTGATGCCCATGCCCGTGTCGGCCACCCAAACCTTGACCCGGCCGTCCTCCACTCCGGCCCCCAGGGTCACCGAGCCCCGGGCGGTGAACTTGACGGCGTTGTTGAGGAGGTTGATCACCACCTGCTCCACCCGGCGCGGGTCGCCGGTCATCCTCCCGACCTCCGGCCCGGTTTCCAAACCCAGGGCCAGGCCCTTTTTTTCCGCCAGGGGGCGGATAAGGCCCGCGGCCTTATCCAGGGAATCCCCCAAATCGAAGGATTCCTTCTGCACCTCCAGTTGGCCTGCCTCGATTTTGGAAATATCCAGAACGTCGTTGATGAGGGAAAGCAGGTGCCGGGCGGACTCCTGCACCATGCCCAGTTGCTTTTGCTGTTCCGGGTTCAAGGGGCCCGCCAACTGCTGCAGGAGGATGCCGGTGAAGCCGATGATGGAATTCAACGGGGTCCTGAGCTCGTGCGACATAGTGGCCAAAAAGGCGCTTTTCAACCGGTCCGCCGCCTCCGCCCGGTCCTTGGCCACGGCCAGGTCGGCGGTGCGGTCCTTCACGCGCTCCTCCAGGCTGGCGTTGAGCTCCCTCACCTCGTCCTCGGCCCTCTTGCGGGCCGTGATGTCGGTTCCAATGCTCAGGATCTCGGAGATCCGGCCCGCCTCGTCCTTCACGATCTTGTTGGTCCAGGCGATCCAGACCCGCTCGCCGTTGCGGCGCATGTTCTCGTTGGTGTTCTGTTCGAAGGAAGCCGGGTCGGCGAGGATCTGGTCCATCAGCCGGGCCAGGTCGCGGCCGCCCGATTCGGTCTCGGGCACGATGGTGCCCATGACGTTGCGGCCCAGGACCTCCTCCGCGCGGTAGCCGAAGAACTTCTGCCCGAATTCGTTCAGGAAGGTCAGCCGCCCGTCCCTCGTCCAGCGCAGGATGATGCTGTTGGCGTTTTCCACCAGTTCGCGGTACTTTTGCTCGCTGCGCGCCAGGCTCTCGCTGGCCAGCATCCTCTCGGTCACGTCGCGGCTGTTGATGACGATCCCCCTCACCGCGGGGTCGCCGAGCAGGTTGGTCAGGATCAAATCCATTTCCAGGCACCGACCGTCCTTGCGCAATACCTTCAAATGGCCCTGGACGGGCACCCCGGGGCCGGCCAGGGCCCTTTGGATCAATTCCCGCGCCTTGTCCCGGTCCTCCGGCGGATTGGCCTCATAGCCCCAATCCGCGCGTTCGCCGGGCTTGAAGCCCAGGGTGCGCTCCAGGGAGGGGCTTTCGTAAATCCGGCGCGCATCCTTGTCCATCACCGTGATGAGGTCGTAGGAATGTTCGATCAGGCTGCGGAATTTGGCCTCCGAGCGCCGCATTTCCGCCTCCAGCTCCGCGTGCTCGTCGGCGGCGCGCAGGGCCCGGATGCCGAAGGCCAGGTCGCCCGCCAGCTGGTTCAGGAGGGAAATTTCGGTTTCGCTGAAGTCGTCCGGTTCCGAGGAATAAAGGATCAGGGCGCCGAAGACCTTTTCCTTGTCCGAGAGGGGAAGGGAAACCAGGGAGGCGAAACCCTGCTGGACGGCGTCCTTGCGCCAAAGGGCCACCCGGGGGTCCTTTTGCACGTTGGAGATGAAGGAGGGCTTGCCCGTCTTGATGGCGGTGCCGGTGGGGCCCAGCCCGCGCCGGCTGCCGTCCCAAGTCAGGTTCAGCTTGTTGAGAAAATCCTTGGCGAAACCGGCGTGGGCGACCGGCCGGACGATTTTGGCGCCGTCCTTTTCTTCCGCGTAGCCCACCCAAGCCATGCGGTAGCCGCCCTTTTCCACCGTAATGCGGCAGATGGATTCGACGAGGCCCGCCTCGTCCCCGGCCCGAAGCAAAGCCTGGTTGCACAGCCCCACCATGCGCAGGGTGCGGTTTTCCCGGCTCAAGCCCGCCCTGGAGGCTTGGCGGGGCTCGGCCTTGGCCGGCTTTGCATGGGCACGTTTCGTGCGGCTGGAGGGTGTCATTTCCCTGCCCCGGTTTGCTTTAAGAGACTCCAACAAAAACCGTCTCTCTTACCACAAAGGTCACAAAGTACACAAAGTAAGGCATGAAAACATGGTGAAAATCCAAAGTTTTGACTTCGTGTCCTTTGTGTACTTAGTGGTGAGAGATTGTGTTAGGGGTTCTAAGTCCGAAAACTATCTTACTTCCCTTTCCGGGCGCCGGGCCTTGGATTTTCTTCGGGTTTTTCCACCCCGTAAAAGAGGCTTAAATAGGGGCGTTTTAGCCGGGGCCTGTCCCTGAATCTCCGGCAAGGGGGCCGGGATTTGGTGAACCCATGGGAAGTTCCGTGGACGCACAAAATCTAAAACCACACCCACAACACCTCTTTAGCCACAGATTCAGGGGATAAATGGGATCTGTCTTTGGCTTTTATCTTATGAATCCCATGCATCTGTGGCTAACCAGCCGTGACTTTTAGCCTCACAGCCCGATCGACGCCGTGATGAGGCCCGTGTCGCTGTCATGCTTCAGGGAAAACCCCAGCTTCGTGCAGACCGCCTGCATCCTCGCGTTCTCCGGCAGGATATAGCCCACGATCTTCTTCAGGCCTTCCTCGCGGCCCACCTCCAAAAGCGTCCGCATCATGAGGCTTCCCAGCCCCTTGTTTTGCGACCGGTCGCTGATGAGGATGGAATATTCCGCCTCGTCCTTCCAGCGCACGCGGCTCAAGCGGCCCACGCCCCAAAGCGCGGTTTCCCCGGTCTTTGCGTCCGGGGCCACGGCCACCAGGGCGATTTCCCGGTCGTAATCCGTGAAGCACACGCGGGTCAGCCGCTCGTGGGCCACCCTTCGGCTGATGTTCAAGGGCTGGAAATAGCGCAGGAACACGCTGGTTTCCGAAAGCGCCTCGTGAAATTTGACCAAAAGGGGCTCGTCCTCGGGCCGGATGGGCCTCAAGGTGACCGGGGACCCGTCCTTGAGCCGGGTGGAGGAAACATATTGGGTGGGATAGGGCCGGATGGCGGGCCTGGGCAGGGCCGTTTCGGGCGTTTCCCCCGGGTGGAGGATCACCCGGCCGTCCAGGGCCAGGAGCCCCTCGGAGGAGGCCAGGATGGGGTTAATGTCGATCTCCTTGATCCAGGGCTGTTCCACCACCAGGTAGCTGAAGCGGACCATCAATTGTTCCAGGGCGTTCATATCCACGGGCTTGGCGCCCCGGACCCCCTGGAGGGCCTTGAAGACTTTGGTTTTTTCCATCATCCGCCTCGCCAGGTTGGTGTTCAAGGGCGGCAGGGCCAGGGCCACATCCTTAAAGACCTCCACCA
>JASHQZ010000198.1 GCA_030038835.1 candidate division FCPU426 bacterium | reverse complement strand
GGAGAGGCATTGTTCCCCGCCGCATTGGCGCGGGTTCCAGTAGTTGGTCCCCACAACGTAGGACCCGGCGGTCACATAGGCGTTGGCGGCGCAGGTGTCGATGGTTTCGGCCCCCAGGGGTCCCGCGCCCGGAAGGCACAGGCCTAAAGTCAATGCGGCGGCAAAACGGGCGGTTTGTCCCACGAAGTCCTCCTATCCGGCTGGAACGGCTTTCTTCCCGCGTCTTTCACTGAGCCTCTCGATCCTCGACCGGACATATCCGAGCGTTTCCTTGAGGCTGTAAAGCATCGGCATGTAATTGGAGGAAACCTTGACCCGGTTGGCGCGGTGTTCCAGGTGCTGCATGCGGTCCAGGATTTCCCGGGTGGGGGGCTTGTCCCCCAGCTTGTCGATTTCCGATTCCAGCCAGGAAAGCTCGCCGTAAATCAGGTAGATCCTCCGCTGCATGCCCCAGCCGTAAAGGGAGGCCAGGCCCTTGCCCACCGGGTACATGAGGCCCAGTACGGGGATCAGCACGACCACCAACTGCTCCGCCAGCGCGGCCAGCCAGAAGGGCATGTAGCGCTGCAGGAAGGGCCGGCCGGACTTGTAGAAATGCCGGGCGTCGGGGGAAAGTTCGATCTCCAGGGCTTCGGGCGCGGGGAATTCGCCGGCCCTCTGCAGGATGCCCGCGTGGGAATGGATCTGGCTGGCCGCCTCCAGCAAAAGGTACTGAAGCGCCGGGTGTAGGTTGCCGCGGATGATGAGGCTGGTCTTGGTGGCCAGGAGGGTCGTGTCCACGGGCGGCTTGTTGTGTTCCAGGTCGGCCACCCCCGCCGGGATGACCTTCTTGTACAGCGAGGGGAAAAGGGCCACGTAGGCGTCCGCGCGGGAGAAATTCGCCACGTAGATGCCCGGGGCGGTGAGGAGCTTGGCGATGAGGGGGTTGCCCCAGTTCATCATCAGGATGGCGGCGTCCACCTTGCCCTGCAGGAGCTGGCGGGCGGCCTCCTCCGGCTCCAGGGCCGAAGCCTGGAAAAGCTTCAGGCTCAGCTTGCTGCGCTTGAGCAGTTCCTCCACCAGGGCGCGGGAATCGCTCCCGTCCGGCCCCACCGCCACCCGCTTGCCCCTCAGGGCGAAAAGGGCCCGGTCGGTGACGGGCTTATGCGTAAAGAGCCAGACCGGCTCGTAGCCCAGGGTGCCCAGGGAAAGCAGGTCAGGCGAGTCCGTATCCGAGGCCACGCCGCCCTCCACGAAACCCAGGTCGACGCCCGAATGAGGGTCGCGCAGCAGCTGGAGGTTTTCCAGCCCGCCGTTGGTGGGCTTCAACTCCACGTCGATTCCCTCCTTGGCCAGCAGGATCTTGTAGCGTTTGCCGTAGTAGGCGTAGGAACTGTCGTCCGGCCCCGTGGCCATCACGATGCGGCGGGGAGGCAGCGGGTGCAGGAGGGTGACGAGCCAGACCACCACGACCAGGGCGATCCCCGTGGCCGCCAGGAAGGTGGTAAGGGTCTTGCGGGACATCGCGGGGCGGATCGGCTTTATATCCTTCATCGGGTTCGGTTTCATATGCCGGGACTCCTTTCGCCGGGTTCTTAAGAAGCCCCAGTTTACCCGTGGGGCCGAATCCGTCCATAGTCAAATAAAGTTCTTTCCCGGGTTTGTAGAAGTCACTTTAAAACCCCTTTTACCGCGGAGGCGCAAAGCCCTTCGGGGGCTCAGGGGGGAAGTTTATTTTTGAGAACCCTTATGGCTTGGGGAGGGAAGTATCGAAGTCCCTTTTCGAGGGACGGCGGGGGAAGTTTCAGCCGAGGGAGGCCTGGGTCCCTTCCACGGGAAGGCCGGATTCGGCCCATTCCCGGATGCCGCCCGCGTAGCCATCCGCCCTCAGGCCCGCCCGGGACAGGGCTTCGGCGGCTTCCTGGAAATGCCGGCAGGGGAAGCCCGAGCAATAGGTGATGAAAAAGGGCTCCCGGCCGTACTTGGAGACGGCCGTCTTCACGAATTCTTCCGGCCTCACGTGGACAATGGAAAGGCTGTGGGAACCCTTGATGTGGAGCTTCTCGTAGTCCTCCAAGGGAAGGACGTCCAGCACCACCACGCCCTTTTCTTCCATCTTTTCTTGAAGTTGTTCCCGGGTGACGGCCATGGGCTTTTCTTAGGACCGCGCCTTCGCGGCTTTCAGGGCTTCCTCCAGGAACCCCAGGAAAGGCCCGTAGGACCAGTCGCCGTCGTAACGGGAACCGTTGAGGAAGAAAGTGGGGGTGCCGTTGACCCCGCTCCTCACCCCTCCCTCGATTTCCTTCTCGAGGCGCTCCTCCAGGCCCGGGTCGCCCAGGGCCTCCTCCAGGGCTTCCCCGTTTAATTTCAGCTTCACGGACAGGTTGGTGAGGGCCTCCACCGAAAGGTCGTCCTGGTTCTCAAAAAGCGCGTCGTGCATTTCCCAGAACTTGCCCTGTTTGGCCGCGGCCTCGGCCACCTTGGCCGCGTTGAGCGCGTCCGGGTGCGCCTGGGTCAGGGGGAAATTGCGGAACACGAACTTCAGGTCCTTGCCCAGGGCCTTCTGGAGGCGCTTCACGATGGGGAAAGCCCGGCCGCAATGGGGGCATTGGTAGTCGCCGTACTCCACCAGCGTCAAGGGCGCCGAATCCGGCCCTTGGGAATGGTCCTGCGGTGAAACGGGGTTCTTCAGATGGGCGCTCATGGCTTGCCTCCGTTCGAAAGTTTTTCCAACGCGTCCAGGATGCCGTCGGCCCCGGGGTTGACCCCCACCGGCGACAGGTAGCTCCAGCGGACGACCCCTTCCCCGTCGATGACGAAAAGGGCCCTTTCGCTGGTGCCGTCGGCCTCCCGGTAGGCGCCGTAAAGCCGGGCCACCCCGCCCTTGGGCTCGAAATCCGCCAAAAGGGGGAACCGGTACTTGCGTTCGTGGCCGAAGGCCAGGTGGCACCAGATGCCGTCCACGGACACGGCCAGCACCTGGGCGTTGTGCTTTTGGATCAGCGGAAGCACTTCGTTATAAAGGGCCAGCTGGTCCCCGCAGACCGGGCTCCAGTCGGCGGGGTAAAAGACGAGGACCACGTTCTTTCCCCGGAACTCGGATAGCGAGACCCTCTGGTCGGGAGTGGAAGGCATGGAAAAATCCGGCGCTTTGGAACCTTCTTTAAGAATGGCCATGGAAACCCCCTGTTCTAAAAGGCTCTAACAAAAACCTGTTTAACCACCAAGAACACCAAGCTCACCCAAAAAGGCAAAAACATCTCAAGATTTACTCGGGTTTTGAAATATTATCCGTTCGCTGTTCTTGGTGTACTTGGTGACCTTGGTGGTTCAAACGGCATTCATTTT
>JASHQZ010000197.1 GCA_030038835.1 candidate division FCPU426 bacterium | reverse complement strand
TCGGCATGGTGGCCTTTTTCTCCGGCGTGGTGCAGGCGCCTTTGACCTCGGTGATCATCGTCATGGAGATGACGGACCAAAGCGGGCTCCTGATCCCTTTCATGATGGCGGCCTTCCTGGCCCACGGCATCGGCCACCTGCTGATGCCGGTGCCCCTCTACCACCGGCTGGCGGAGATGGAGATGGAAAAAACGGGGAAGAAGTAACCAAGGCGATTCGACCGCGGATGTGCCACCTCCGTGGTCGAATCACACCCTTGTTTTATTGTTCCTGGTGGCCCCGGGATGATTCGAGGTTTGTAGATTTTTGAGGATTTCAACGGCGATCTTGGGGGCGGACTTGGCCTTGGTTTCCACGGTCAGGTCGGCGTGCTGGCTAAAAAGAGGGGCCCTTTCCCGGTAAAGGGCGGGCAGGGTTCCGCCTCCCCGGCAAACCACGCCCCGGTTGGACCAGTCGGGCAGGCGTTTTTGGAGATCCTCCAGTTCCACCTTCAGGAAGACGCAGGGGCCTAAGCCTTTCAGGTGGCGCATGCCCTTGGGGTAATAGACCGCGCTTCCGCCGGGGGCGATCACGCAATGCCGGTACCGCAGGGCCCGGAGGGTTTCATCCTCCATCCTCATGAAGCCTTTCATGCCCAGCTTGTCCAGCACCTTTTGCAGCGGCATCCGGTACTTGGCCTCGATCAGGTGGTCCACATCCACGAAGTGGTAGCGGAGTTTTTCGGCCAGCAGGCGGCCCACCGTGCTCTTGCCGCTTCCGAACATGCCGATGAGGACGATGTTTTCGGGGAAAGTCCCGCGTTTTAAGGCCAAGTCGTTGGTTTTTCTCAAGTTTCGGTTTCTCCCCGGCAAGGAATGTCCCCGGCAGCCCGACATTATCCATAAAAAGGGGGTCACCGCCACCGCATTGGCCGCTTTTTTCCGACTCCGGGCCCTTGTATAATGAAGTCCGTTTTCGATCACGACTTCTCGAAAGGGGGCCCCATGAGGAAGGGTTTTTTAATGCTTGTGGCCGTGGTGGGGCTGGTTCCCTCAGCCTGGGCGGCCTCGGATTCGGGTTTCGAGATCCGGTTGGACGGCGGGCTGGTTTCGCCGGTCAGCGGGCTTCTTTACGAAAACTACACCTCATCCTCCTCTTTCGGAGGTTCTCTGGGCTATTCCTTCGGCTGGTTTTCCCTCTTATTGGACGCCCAATATGACACTCTCAACTCCCCCATTGAGGATTCCACCACCTCTTTCAATACTTTGGAAGCGGCCCTGGTCGAAAAGGCCCGCTTGGGGGCCATGACCTCGGTGAAACCTTTTGTTTTCCTGGGGGAAGGCCTGGGGGTTTCCAGCATCAGCGGTTCCTCCGCCAGCGAAACCGACCCCCTGTTGGAGGCGGGCTTCGGGTTGGATTTCTTCGCCACCCCCAATTTCAGCATCTTCGCCCAAACCAAAGGCACCTTCCTGCTGAGTTCCACCCAAGCCGTGGCGCCGGACAAACTGACGGCCTTTGTCCCCGTCCAGCTGGGTGTGGATTTCGTCCCTTAACTTAGACCTTCTAATAAAATCCCTTTGTTTTAGATTTTTGGCAGCGGTTACGATTGGTTATAAGCGTTAAAAGGAATAATCCAGCGAAGCTCCGGCGCGGCCCGGGTAAAGGTCCAGCGGCCCCTGCCAATCGCCCAACAACACCTGCGCCTGGGCGCCCAATTCCCATTGGGGCGCGAAATCCCATACCAGCTTGGGCCAGAAAAGAAAGGGCCCTCCCTCCAGGGGGACCACCAGGGAGGGGGACGCCTTCCACCGGTCCAAGATCCCTCCCGACGCCGTGAGGAAAACGTAAGTGGCCTGTTCCCCCACGTTCGAATAGGCCCCCAGGATCTCCCCGGTTTGGTCCCTTAAAACCTCGGCGGTGTACTCGACGCCCCGGTTGGAAGTCGATAGGCCCGCCACCCAATCCGCGGCTGTGCGCTGGGCTGAATAAAGCCAGTCCGTGCCCTCTAGGCGCACCTGGAAGGTGGGAAAGGTGCCGGCCACTTCCAAGCCGAAGGCGTTGCGGCCGGTCAGCCAGGCCGCGCTGGGGATCACCGTCAGGCCGATGCCCTTGTTGACCAGCCTCACAACCCCCTCTGTGTTGCCGCCGGAGAGCCAGCGGGCCGCACCCTCCAGGCTGAAATCGTCGAAAAGGAAATAGGAAGCGTCCAGACCCTCGCTGGCCAGTGGTTCGGACCTTTCCCACTGCAGGGGCGGCAGGGGGAAAAAATAATCGGTGGGGTGGTAGAACCGGGCGGAGCCCCAGGAGGGCTTGAACAGCCCGGCGGTCACCTCCAGCGGCCCCGAGGCCCAGCGGAGGTAGGCGCGGTCCATTTCAATGCCGTAAAAGTCGTTTCCCCCGCTCGTGGCGGCGTTATCCGCTTCCAGCCTCACGGCGTTGGATTGGGGGTAAAGGGGCCAGGCAACGCTTCCCGGCGGTGCGAGGGTTTGCCAGTCGGCTTCGGCCGCCAGCCCATAGGACAAGCCCTGGTCCAGGTCGCCCAGGTCCCGCAGGAAAAGGCGGTAGTAAGAATAGGTTTGGACCGCTGCCGCCGGCGCTTGGAGTCCCCCGCCTTCCAGGCTGAGGCTGCCGGAGAATCCCGTCCCCTCGTCGGCCCCAGCCGCTCCCGCCAAAAGGAGGCCGAGGACCCCCAACAGCCGGAAACAGCGGCGCGTCAACGGGCCTTTCCTTTTTCAGGCCCGGGCAAGGGTCCCCGGAACTCCACGGACTGGATGGGAAAGGGCAGAACGATTCCCTCCTTCTTATAGCGCTCATGCAGGGCCTTGATGAACTCGTGTTTGACCCCGAAGGTGCCCGTGTATTGTTCCGCCTCCAGGCTGACCGAAAACTGGACGGCGTAGCTTCCAAGGTCGTGGAAGCTGACGGAAGGCTGGTAACCGCGGGAGGCCCCGGGGGCCTTCTCCTGCACCTGCCGGGCCACTTCCAGGGTGACGGCCTCGACCTGCCTTAAGTCGCTGTCATAGTCCACGCCCACCTCCACCGAAAGGGAGCATCGGGGGTCGGGCAGGCTGTAGTTGTGGATGAGGTTTTCCGCCAGTTTGGAGTTGGGGAGGATGACCAGGTGGTTGGAAAGGGTGGTGATCTGGGTGCTGCGCCAGCCGATGACCTTCACGAAGCCCTCCTCGCCGGTGGAGAGCTTGACGAAATCCCCCACCCGGGCGGGTTTGTCGATCAAGAGGTACACCCCGGAAAACAGGTTGGCGAAGGTGCTCTGGAACCCCAGGGCCACGGCCAAACTGCCCACTCCCAGGGAAGCCAGGAGGGGCGTGATGGAAACCCCCAGGTGGTCGAGGAGGAGCATGACGCCCAGGGTCCAGACCGCGATGTGCAGGATGGCGGAAAAGAAGACGCGGGAATTTCTCAGGTCCTCGTGCCGGTTTTCCATTTGCCGCAGGAATCCCTGGAGCAGGCTGTCCGCCAGGTAAACAATGGCCAAAAGAAGAAAGACCTTGAGGACCTTCAGGATCTGGTCTTCATCCGAATCCAGGAAGGGTGCGTAACGGCTGGAAACCATGACGCCCGTGATCACCAAAAGGGCGTAGAAGGGGATGGGCAGGACCTTGGCCAGGATGTTGCCGTAGGATAGTCCGGCTTTCAGGGACCGGTTCTTGAGGAAGAAGAAAAACCACCGGGCCGCCGCGAAGCCCAGGGCCAGCCATGCGGCCAGAAGGACGATCGAGAGGGTCCAATCCCCCACCGCCACCGCGTCATGGTGAAAAAGTTTGTCCATTCGTTGTTCCCGTCCCGGTGCCGCGCCAACAAGGCTCAACCGTTCCAAAAGGTTTGGCCGCCCGGTGAAATTCCGCGAGCCCCGGTTCTTAACTAACCTTGCGCCGTTTCATTTCCCAATAACCTCTCCCGCAACGATTCTAGCGCTTCCCCGGCCTTGGAGCGCAATGAAAGCGTGACGCGGCTGGAAAGGTGCGTTTCCTCGGGGTTGATCTCGATGACGGGTTTTCCCCGGCTGAGGGAGTCCTCCGGCAGCGCGGCGGCGGGATAAACCAGGGCCGAGGTGCCGATCACGAAAAAAACGTCGCAGGCCCGGGCCGCCT